>SOHS01000136.1 GCA_004377135.1 Dehalococcoidia bacterium
GTATAGCCAGCGAAATAATGAGGCTCTACTGAACCAATAGTTACCAACTTATGTGCTTCTACACCTATCTTATTTACGTACATCTCGGTACCGGTGGAGGAAATTCCCAAATATACCATGTCTTCATCTTTGCGAGCATCGTGGACATAGATTCTGTCGTTTAGCAAGTTGTGGTAATTTCCGAAGATAAACTTGAATTCCTCTTCAGTTGGTGCACGGTGAATTCCGGTGGCAATGATAAACCTTGTATTTTTATCCTTGGTTTTAGGGTAAATTACTTCTAGTATTTTTGCCGTAGGAGTAGGTCTGGTGTAATCATTAACAATGAAAAGCAAATCTCTAGCATCGGCGATAAACTCATCGAAATTCCTGGAGTTAATGGGTTGTTCAATTCCCTTGCGGATGGTCTTTGTTTCATCGCCAACAGAAACAACATTTGGTTCAACTATTCCGGCAATCCTGTTTTCCTCAACTTCAACCTCTATCTTTTCCTTTCCGTAAGGGATTCTTATTTTCATAGCTATTTTGTTTTCCTTTTTTTAGCCTATATCAGTGGAGATAGTTCAACACTAATGACTCCCGTCTGTTTCGCTGCCTCCCACTCCCTATAATTTGCTTTTTATGGAATTCAGCCTCCCGATTTTCATATTGGCCCCAAGGACGCTATTTCACTCACAAAACTATCCACCGCACTCTTAAGTTTTTGGGTCTCACCAGTGGCAAAATGTTCCAACTTAAGCCTTTGTGACGCAACACCAACTATATCAAGCAATCTCCCAACCAATGCACACCTCTCTTGAGCCCTATAGTTTCCATCGTGTTCACACTCATCAAGCGGGCAACAGGCAATCATCACTCCCCATGCGCCCTGGTAAAATACGTCCAATATCAATCCTGGGTCAATACGGCCAGCACACACAGTCACGATAATCCCCGATGTATTCTCTGCCCCCGCCAGTTCCATCCGAGACAGTCGAAGCCCAGGGTATATTGACCAATCACAACAAAATATTATTACTTTGGGGATTCCATTCATGCTTCTGAGGAAGCTCTCAATTTTGGCAGAGAGTTCTTTTCTTGATATTCCAAATCCCTCCCTTTGAGACATGGCTCCAACAGGACACTCCGCTACACACACACCGCAACCCTTACACTTAACCTTATCGACCAGGACTTTCATATTCTCCACATCCATAGAAAGTGCTTCAGATTTACATACTGAGACACATCTTCCACAGGCTATACATAGTTTTTCGTCGTTAATAACGGTGGTGCCTTGCACATCGAAGCCAGATTCCATAAGGTCAGCTCGGGCATCGGTAAAGATATCAGCAGGCGAAACTTTTGCTGAACAGCTTTTGCTACAATTCTTGCAGTAAAAGCATTCAAAGAGCTTTTCCGCAACATATTCAGACGGTTCAACTTCGCCCGTGAGGAGCCCATAAGCAAGCAACAACCTCCCCCTAGGCGTATCAATTTCCCAATTGGACACCTTATATAGAGGGCAATGCTCATAACAATAGCCACACCTTATACATATATTTAGTTCGTTTCCCCACTTATTTAGTCTGCTAAATTCCATTTTTCCCTAGCTTATCCAAGACTTCCAAGCAAGAAGAAGCACCGGCTCTTGGGGGATTCGATTTCCGTTTTTATTTATAGCTCCACCGGGTACCTGAGTTTAGTTGCTGTAACCCAGTCATCCGGTGCGTCCATCAATTTATGAGGATTCAAGATATTGTTGGGGTCAAGAGCCATTTTTATCGCTTTCATCATTTGCAGTGAATCTGCCTTTTCTTTTTTCCAAGAGGGCGCTTTAGAAATGGCAATACCGTGTTCCCCCGAAGTTGTCCCCCCCACACTTCGGACATAATCATATACCTCCTCAACTGCCCGCCTGGCATTTTCCCATTGCTCTTTCCTGGTAACTTCCATCAATATCTTTGTATGTAGCAATCCTATACCACAATGCCCATAAGCATTCATCACTACGTGATTGCGTTCTCCGATTTCGTGAATCTTGCGGGCACATTCCGCTATCTTCGAGCTAGGGACAGCCATGTCATCAGCTAACGATGTGCAGACAAATCCCTCCCTATATCTTGAGAGCGCAGCAAAAAGTTTTTTCCTTCCGCTATAGATTCGTTCCATCTCCTTGGCATCGCTGCCCATTTCAATTCCAAAGGCATTATGTTTCTCACATATCTCTTTGATGGTTTCCATATCGTAGTTCAAAGCTTCTTTTAATCGTCCATCACACTCATATACCACAATTGCTTCTACCTGGGGAAGATTCATGTTAAGTGTCTTGTTAAGAGCAGTGATGGCTATATCGTCTACAAGCTCAAGCAATGAGGGCGTTACTTCAGATGCCACGATGTCTGATATTGTCTCACCCGCATCTTCTAGTTTATCGAACTTTGCCATTCCCATAGCTCTAAATTCAGGCAGATGTCTGAGCAAAATCGTCGCTTCTACAATTATGCCCAGAGTGCCTTCAGAGCCAACCATAAGCCTATCAAGCTGATAACCCGATGCCTGAGCGCGTGTATCGGCACCAAGAGTGACTAAATCTCCATTTGCCAGAACAACCCTCATCCCTAAGACATAGTCCCGCATTGTTCCGTACTTTATCGCCCTTACCCCAGAGCCATTGTTGGCAATGGTGCCACCAATGGTGGCAATTCTACCCGACTCTGGAGCCGAAGGAAACCAAAGACCATAGGGCTGAAGTGCCCTGTTCAAATCATCACAGACCACTCCCGGCTGAACTTTACACAGTATATCTCGGGGTCTTATCGCCAGGATTCGGTTCATTCTCTTCAAATCCATTACAATACCACCATCTATGGGAACAGTGTGTCCCGAAGCGCCAGAACCGGCACCTCGGGCGATAACAGGTATTAACCCGGCATTGGCATAGCGTACAATCTCCTGCACTGCCTCTACTGTTTCGGGTCTGACGACAACCGAAGGATTGGCTTCATGAACCGAGGAGTCAGAGCCATAGACGTAAAGATCGGCAATATTATCTCTGACACCTTTCTCCCCTACGATCTCCTTCAATCTTTCAACGTCTATCTTCATCTCTACCTCCCTCTGTATCGTTATTTTAACTTCCCTTTGCGCTAGCTAAATATATGTGCGCCTATTTATCATCTCCGATGAGAATATTGGAATTTCTCACGCCTGCTCATTTTCGGAGATTGATTTTTTCTCTAATTCCCCTTCAACTTGCCAGCTTTAACTTGAGCAATAAGTTCATCCTCCCTGTTCACCTCCTCAAGGGTCTTGGGGGCATGGGGTGGCTTCCAATCATCCGGGATGGTCTTATCCATGCCATATTTATATTTTAAGAAGCGTGCACCAGTGGTAGGGTAAAGAGCATAAATAAGGACATCCTGGATATTCTTAGCAAATTCTTTTGATTCTTCCTTAGCTTTTTCCAGTTCCGGTTCGAGCAGGTCTGCCGGCCGACAGGTGATAGGCACCTTATCTTTAAGAATAGTCTTCTGGACGTCTGGGGCAATTTGAGCTGGTGGCTTGCCATACCCCCCAGATATATATTCCTTCGCTTCCTTGGAGACAAGCTTATAGCGCCCTATTAGGACATTCTGCACTGCCTGGGCACCAACAATCTGGCTCGTAGGTGTAACCAAAGGTGGATAACCAAATTCTACCCTGACTCTAGCAGTTTCCTGTCGCACCTCGGCCAGTTTATCCAAAGCATTCATTTGTTTGAGCTGCGCCACCAGGTTCGTGGTCATGCCACCAGGAATTTGATGCACCAGAGCTCCGGTATCGATGACCGACATTGCCGATGTATCTAGGAAATCTTTGTATTTAGGGGCGATCTGCTCCAACATTTGAGCACACTTGAATAGTTGTTCAATGTCAAGCCCTGTATCCCTGTCTGTGCCATATAGAGCAACTACCAGAGGCTCAATAGCTGGCTGTGAGGAGCGTAAAGCAAAGGGAGACAAGGCAGTATCGATGATGTCGACTCCGGCCTCAATGGCCTTCAGCACCGACATAGAACCCTGTCCACTGGTGTAGTGAGTATGCAACTCAACAGGTATTTTCAAGTTTTCCTTAAGAGCCTTGATTAGCTCATAGGAATCATAAGGGGAGATAAGCCCAGCCTGATCCTTAATACATATGGAATCAGCTCCCATGTCCTGGAGAATAAGAGCTTTTTTGACATAGTATTCCAGATAGTAGACCGGTCCGCCCATTCTTGGCTGGGTGAGCGAGTAACATATAGCCCCTTGATAATGTTTGCCACATTTCTTAATTGCCATAGCAGCACGTTCGTGATTGCGCTCGTCATTCACAGCGTCGAAAACACGGAAAATATCAATGCCAACCTCAGCAGCCTGTTCAACAAAGGCATCAACCAAATCATCAGGATGGTTTCGATAAGCGACTAAATTCTGTCCCCGTAAAAGCATCTGTAGTGGAGTATCAGGCATGAGTTTCCTTAATTTGCGAGGCCTATCCCAGGGGTCTTCACCCAAAAAGCGGTGAGCTACGTCAAATGTTGCCCCACCCCAAACCTCCATAGAATAGAAGCCACATTTATTCATTTCAGGGGCCATCCACTCCATATCTTCCGCTCGCATCCTCGTAGCCAATGCGCACTGATGGGCATCACGAAAGGTAGTGTCACAAATTCTGACCGGGTTTTTGGCTTTCGCCCTCGCCCTCACCTTATCAGTGGTTAAATCTCTGACTAAGATGGGACCTTTTCTTAGTTCATTCACGCATTATCTCCTTTCCGTCATTACGAGCCTTTACTGCTCGACATTCTGAGCGCAACCAGAAATTCAGACCTTTGCCAAACTCTTTGTCTCGTTTAGAGCTTCAGCTCGGTATAGCAGTCCAACGTTGTCACCTGAGAACAATTCTTAGTTGCCCGAGCGTTCGCATTATTTCTTCACGCCCAGAATACTTCACAAGGTAGAGACCGCCACCGGCCTTCACTGGAGTACTGCCGGCCTCAGAGCCTTTCCTTCTTCTTCCACATAAGTAGCTGCAGCGGCAGTAATGACGCTATTATTCCTCTTTTTATTTTCCAATTGCTCATTTGTTAAATCTCTTTACACAGGAATATTTCCATGCTTCTTTGGAGGTCTCGTCTCTCGTTTAGTAGACAGAAGCTCCAAGGCCTTGATTATCTTGGGTCGGGTCTCACGGGGTAGAATAACTTCGTCAACATATCCCCGCGAGGCGGCAATGTAAGGATTATATAGTAGTTCACGATATTCCCGAATCTTCTCTTGCTCCTTTGCTTCAGGATCCGGCGCAGCCTCTATTTCCTTGCGAAAGATAATCGGTGTAGCCCCTTCAGCACCCATCACTGCAATTTCCGCTGTGGGCCAGGCGAAAACAAAATCAGCGCCTAAATCTTTACTGCACATGGCAAGATATGAACCCCCGTAGTCCTTGCGAGTGACCAGAGTAATTTTAGGAACCGTGGCTTCGGAGTAAGCCCACAGAAGCTTAGCTCCGTGTCTTATTATTCCCAGCCACTCCTGGTCTTTACCTGGCAAGTAACCGGGAACATCGGCAATGGTAAGCATTGGGATATTGAAAGCGTCACAGAACCTGATAAACCGGGTGATTTTATCCGAGGCATTGACATCAAGACACCCGGCAAGATGCATCGATTGATTAGCGATAACGCCTATTGTTCTACCATTAAGCCTGGCAAAGCAAATAATGGCGTTCTGAGCATAATGATAATGGGGCTCCAGTATTTCACCGTTATCCACAATGGCTTTGATAACGTCTCTCATATTATAAACCATGTTGGGCTCTTCTGGTATTATGGTGTCCAGGATAGATTCAACACGGTCTGGGTTATCAATAGGCTCAATTACAGGAGGGGCTTCTCTGTTACTTGAGGGGAGGTAACTCAGAAGTTTTATTATTAGTTCGATAGCCTGGGCATCGCTATCGCAAGCAAAATGGCATACACCACTTTTAGTGGCATGAGGCATAGCGCCGCCCAGCTCTTCGGAAGTGATTTCCTCTCCAGTGACCTGTTTGATAACTGCCGGACCAGTGATGTGCATGTAGCTTGTTCCCTTTATCATGAATACCCAATCTGTCATGGCAGGTGAATAGACTGCTCCACCAGCAGTAGGTCCCATGATTGCCGAGATTTGGGGTATAACCCCTGAGGCTGCAGAATTCCGGAAAAATATCTGCCCATAACCTGAAAGGGCATCAACGCCTTCCTGAATCCGAGCCCCCCCAGAGTCATTAAAACCTACTATGGGGATACCACACTTCATAGCTAAGTCCATTACCTTGCATATCTTTTTAGCATGCATCTCGCCCAGTGTCCCCCCCATAGAGGTAAAGTCCTGGGAAAAAGCACATACGGGGCGACCATTTACCGTCCCATATCCAGTAACGACTCCCTCTGCGGGAACGACAACCTTATCCATGCCAAAAAGAGTAGCTCGATGTTGAACAAACAAATCAAGCTCGTGAAAGCTGCCAGAGTCAAAAAGCAGTTCGAGCCTTTCACGAGCAGTTAATTTGCCCGATTTGTGCTGCTTTTCTACCCGCTCCGGACTTCCCAAGGCCTTTATCTTTCTTTCCCTGTCTATCAGTTCCTTCAAGCGGTCAGCACCCATGCCCATATGAATTCCTCCTCACGAATCAATTTCCTTATAAAGAAAGTAATTTTAAACGGAATTCGCAACTAAGGCAAATCGTTGAGCTCAGGGAATTACCGCTAAAGCTGGTTTATGGTACCTCCATTTAAGGAGTTTTCTAGTATAATCACGTCAAACATGTTTGAGGCACTACTGGCTCTTTCCAAGTTTTCTGGGGTAGAGCGTGGTCACCGTCAAATCCTAATTCCCCTTAGCTTGATTGGAAAGCGACGTCGAACTCAGACTTAAAAGCTTGACAGTTTGGCTTAGAATGGTATTATGGAGGGAAATTTGAAACCGCAGCTAATTGCCATAGACGGGCCTGTAGCGGTTGGCAAGAGTAGTGTCGGCTTGCGACTGGCAAACGGGCTCGGCTATATTTTCTTCGATACCGGCATGATCTATCGGGCGTTTACCTGGAAGGTTCTCAACTCAGGTATTTCGCCAGAAGATGAGCAGAAGCTTTGTCACCTAGCTACTACGACCGAATTCAATTTCACCCCCTCGAAAGAAGGTGCCCTCTCAGTCATTGTTGACGGCCAAGATGTCTCATCCAAGTTACTCTGCTCTGAAATAGAGGAACTGGTCGCTCTGATAGCAAAAGTAGCGGGGGTACGCCAGGCGATGGTATCGCAACAACGTAAGTTAGCCGAGCGAGGAAGGGTGGTGATGGCAGGCAGGGACATTGGCACGGTAGTCTTACCTTGGGCAGAATTAAAGATTTTTCTCACCGCCTCCACCGAAGAGAGAGCCAGGCGCCGCTACAAGGAACTATTAAAGCGAGGAGATAATTCTAGCCTGGAAATCGTCCTCGCCGATTTAAAGAAACGAGACGAGATGGATATCAATAGAATCATCTCGCCACTGAAACCGGCGGAAGATGCCATAATAATCAATACAAAGAACCTTAGCCTGGAGCAAGTTGTAGACAAAATATATACTCTGGCGGTAAATCTATGACCCTCTCTCAAAAGATTTTCTTAGTCACATGTAGACCTTTGCTCAATATTCTTTTTTCCTGGAAAGCCGAAGGAAGAGAAAACGTACCATTAACCGGGCCGCTGATTTTGGTAGCCAACCATGTTCATGTCCTCGACCCAATTTTTCTCGCATTTAGTCTTTCGCGATGGATTACCTTCGTAGCCAAAGAGGAACTCTTTCGTTCTCTCTTCTTGAGGCTCTGGCTCCGCTGGGCCGGCTCTTTGCCCCTACAACGTGATGGTAAGGTCAGAGAGAAACAGAGGATACTTGAGAGCGCTAGAAAGGTATTGGAGGAAGGACTAATCCTGGGAATGTTCCCGGAAGGCGGCAGAAGTCACGACGGCAAACTCAGAAGAGGCAAACCAGGCTCCGCAGTTATAGCCTCAAAAAGAGATGTCCCTCTTCTTCCCGTGGGCATCGCCGGCACAGACAAGATTCATGGCATAAGCTGGCTATGGAAACGCCCACGTATAGTCGTCAAGATTGGCAAGCCATTCAAGCTACCTCCAACCAACAATAAGATCAGTAAATCACAAATGCAATTATTGACCACGCAACTGATGCGAGAAATCGCTGCCCTTCTGCCGCCCGAATGTCAAGGCGCTTATGAAAAACATGAAGATTGAGAAGGCAGAGAAGCTGGGGCTATGCTTTGGCGTTAGACGGGCTATAAAGCTGTTGAAAGAGGCAGCTAACAAATATGGAGAAATAGAAACACTGGGACCTGTAGCACACAATCGCCTGCTAGTGGAATCACTAGTCAAGCTAGGAGTAAAGCCGATAAATCGCCTCGACCAAGCCCAAGGCAGAATCCTGGCTATCACCACCCATGGTGCAAGCCAAGCGGTATTATCTGAGACCAGGGCCCGCCACATTCATATCATTGACACTACCTGTCCCATAGTCCACAAAGCCCAAAATGCAGCCAAGGAATTAGCCGAGGCTGGTTTTGACGTCTTCATATTTGGAGACGCCAAGCACTCTGAGGTCAAAGGACTACTAGGCTGGACAGGAGACAAAGGTATAGCTGCCCTCAATATGAAGCAAATAGCTAGGTCGGAAAAATCACCATCACGCCTGGGCATTATCTCCCAGACAACCCAAACTCAGTCTGACTTTATCAAATTTGCCAAGCAGCTTATGGATATGTTTGGGCCTAAGATTGATGAAATGCGCCTCGTTAATACTCTATGTAAAGTAACACAGGGTCAACAAGAAGCTGCTATAAAATTAGCTCGCAAAAGTCAACTCATAATAGTGATAGGCGGAGGTAATAGTGCCAATGTCAGACACCTTGTTGAAATATGTTCTCCTTCAGTTGAAACCCACCTGGTAGAAACAGCAGACGAAGTCAACACTTCCTGGCTCGTTGGTAAACACCACATTGGTATTACCGCTGGAGCATCCACCCCAGACGAAGCTGTAGAAGAATTAATAGACAAGCTAAGGTCTTCATAATCTTCAGCCAAGCCTGGCGTCCATCTGCCTGCCACCAATAAGGTGAAGGTGAAGGTGAGGCACCACTTGCCCACCTTCAGAACCACAATTTATAGCTAAGCGATAACCTTTCTTGGCTATCCCTTCTTTCTCAGCCAGATTTTTAGCTATGATTATAAGGCGCCCGGCAAGCTTCTGTTGTTCCTCAGTGAGTTCAGCCACAGATGCAATATGGGCTTTAGGTATGATGAGCACGTGTGTAGGTGCTTTAGGCAAGATGTCCCTAAATGCTAGAAAATCTTCATCTTGATAGACTATGTCGCTAGGCACCTCACCGGCAACAATTCTACAAAAAATACATTCTTCGGCTATAATCTAACTCCTTTAACATACTACACCTTCCTGTCGTAAATTATCAATCTCTTCCCGTTTATAGCCTAGCCCCTGTAATATTTCATCAGTGTGTTCCCCAGGAAGTGGAGCTAAACTTCTCACCTTGCCTGGTGTGCTTGAGAACTTAGGAGCTATGCCAACTTGTTTTATCTTACCCAGCGTAGGGTGTTCCACCTCTATTACCATTTGGCGATGAAGTACCTGTGGGTCACTAAAAACCTCGTCCGGTGTATAAACTTTACCGGCAGGGATATCATTACGAATCAACAATTCAAACCATTCGTCTCTTGTCTTAGTTAGGAAAATTTGCTTCAAAGAAGAGCGGATTTCATCCCATTTCTCACTTTCTGGCTTATGAAAGGTGTGTTCCAGAGCGAAGTGATAGGGGATATATTCTTCCTTTCCTAAAAATCGGCATAGGTTCTCCCAAAAATGCGGCTCGAGACAGCCAATGGTAATATATTTACCGTCCTTGGTTTCGTACACTCCGTAATAGGGATAGGCACCATGAAGCCAAGATTCACCCCTCTTCAAAATCGACCCGTCAAAAAAGTAACCACAATTAAACCAGGTCATAAGTGATACTGCTCCATCCATATAAGCTATGTCCACATATTGCCCTTTGCCCGTCTTGTTTCTAGCCACCAAAGCTATCGAAATACCCAAGGCTCCATATAATGCAGCCCCCGCAAAGTCAGCAACCAGATTTAAGGGGATAACTGGAGGTCCTTCACTGGAGCCAATTAAGTCCAAGATACCCGCCATAGATATATAGTTGATATCATGCCCGGGAAAGGCATGGTAAGGCCCATCCTGACCATAGCCGCTAAGCGAGCAGTAGATGATGTTAGGATTTAGCTTACTTATGGTTTCGTAATCTATACCCAAGCGTTTGGCCACTCCAGGTCTAAACCCCTCGACAATAACGTCTGCATGCTGGGAAAGGCGATAAAATACTTCTCGTCCTGCTTCCGACTTTAGGTTAACCACGATGCTCCTCTTATTGCGATCAGGGGCATAATAAGCTACTTGCTTTCGGTTTTCTTCCTCTTGAAGTGACCTTGATGAACCCATAAATTCGGTTATTCCTGGTGCCTCAATTTTAAGCACCTCAGCTCCCATATCTCCCAGGAGCATGGTGCAAAATGCACCTGGAATCAACCTCGATAAATCCAAAATTTTCACGCCTTCCAAAGCTAACATATTTCCCCCCCAAATTGATTAATTGCCCATTATAAGCTATTTAGGCAATCTTTTGCATTTTTAGCCTAAATATGCTAAACTGAAAGAAAATATTTAAACTAAAGGTGGGTAAACCCCACCTTCTTTATTAAATAAAATATAAGAAATTCAATAAGAATAAGAAGATGAAAACAGAGCTTAAGACAGCGATTACTCAGCTTTCGGCTGAGAGAAACTTGCCTAAAGAAGTAGTCTTGGCTGCCTTGGAATCAGCGCTGGCCTCAGCATATAAAAGAAACATATCTGCTCTGGAACAAGATGTTCTAGTAAAAGTTGACCCTGATATCGGCGAAATAAATTTCTATATTCAAAAAGTTGTAGTTGACTCAGTTACCAATCCAAATCATGAAATCTCCCTTGAAGAAGCTCGAAAACTGCGAGTTACAGCACAACTTGGTGACGTAATAAACATAGAATGCACGCCCAAGAATATTGGTCGTATCGCTGTTCAAGCAGCAAAACAAGTCGTTCTACAGCGATTGCGGGAGGCAGAACACCGCATTGTTTATGAAGAGTTCACCGATAGAGAAGGAAATGTTGTTACTGGAATAATTCAATTCATCGAACCTAGGCGAATTTATGTCAGGCTGAATAAAATAGAGGCGGTACTTCCTTTGAATGAACAGGTTTCTAATGAACATTATTACAGAGGGCAGCGACATAAATTTTATATTCTTGAGATGATCCAGAGGGACAAAGAGCCTCAAATAATAGTCTCTCGCTCTCATCCCAACCTGATACGTGGCCTCTTTGAGCTGGAAATCCCTGAAGTTCACAACGGGGTTGTGGAGTTAAAAGCCATAGCTCGCGATGTTGGACATCGAACTAAAGTGGCAGTGGCAACTACTCAAGAAAACGTTGACCCGGTAGGGTGCTGTCTTGGCCCTCGGGGCATAAGGCTCCAAAGTATCATTAATGAACTAAATGGCGAAAAAATAGATGTAATCCAGTGGCATGCCGACCCTGCGGTGTTTATCTCTAACGCCCTTAGCCCAGCTCAAGTAGCAGGCACTAAAATCGATGAGGAAAGAAACATATCTACTGTGGTCGTCCCTGATAAGCAACTCTCTCTAGCTATAGGCAAAGAAGGACAGAATGCCAGGCTAGCGGCGAAACTCACAGGCTGGCGGATCGATATAAAGAGCGTCTCTGCTATTGAGTCAGAAAGAGCTGTTATAGAAGAGCCGAAAACAGCAGCAGAAGTTATTCCCGCTGAAGTTAAGGAAAGGGAGCCACTTGAAGCAGAGCCAGCTGAGGAGATTGGGATGGAAGAGATGGTTGAATTTCCAAGCATCCCCGAAGCTCCGCCTGAGAAGCCTGAAGAAAAACATATTCGCTTTGCTGAAGATATATTAATGGGGGCATTAAAAGCGAAAAAGCCAGATAAGACACCAAGCGAACCTAAAGGTAAAAGAAAAGGAAAGGTGCTAAAGTATAAAAAACAGGATGAACATTTTATAGATGACGGGAGAGAAGAGTAAATATCCACCTCAGCGTACTTGCATAGCCTGTCGACAGGTTAAGGAAAAGAAGGCCTTGATTCGCCTAGTGCGTATTGAGAACGGCGTAGCTGAGATAGATGTATTTGGGAATAAGCCGGGCAGAGGTGCTTATTTATGCTCTAACAAAATTTGTTGGGAATTGGCTCTCAAGAAAAATCGTTTGGAATATGCCCTGCGAACAAAACTTAATGAAGACAATCGACAAACCTTAATTGAGTACAGTCATAACTTGTTGGAGGAAAGCTAAATTTGGATGATAACAAACCGAAGTTGAAGAAAGACCTACCACATGTTGAGATTCCGCCTTTTATAACTGTGCGGCAGCTGGCCGACGTACTAAAAGTAGAGCCTGCAAAAATAATTAAACAACTCATGCGCAAAGGCATAATGGCCAATATTAACCAGAGCATCGACTTCGAAACTGCAAGCACAACAGCTACAGACTTCGGCTATGTTACTAAAGCAGCAAAAGAGCCTAAAGCTTTGCCTTCCCGCAAGGACAAGGGGAAAGGGAAACTGTCAGTTCGCCCTCCAGTTGTTACTGTCATGGGACATGTTGACCACGGCAAAACCACTCTCCTGGATATTATCAGAAAGACTAATGTAGCTGCTCGCGAGGTAGGAGCAATTACCCAACATATTGGCGCCTATCAGGCCTTAGTTGATGGGCGCAAAATCACCTTTTTGGATACACCGGGACACGAGGCTTTCACTGTCATGAGAGGCCGAGGGGCACAAGCAACTGATATTGTAATTTTGGTGGTTGCTGCTGATGACGGTGTCATGCCTCAGACTGTGGAAGCTATAAACCACGCTAAGGCTGCCAAGGTGCCCATAGTGGTGGCCATCAATAAGATTGATAAACCTGATGCTAATCCCGAACGTATAAAACAGCAGCTTACCGACCTGGGTTTGGTTGTTGAGGAGTGGGGTGGCGATACTGTCTGTGTACCTATATCAGCCAAGCAAGCACAAGGAAT
Organism: Dehalococcoidia bacterium; assembly: GCA_004377135.1. Lineage (GTDB taxonomy): Bacteria > Chloroflexota > Dehalococcoidia > GIF9 > AB-539-J10 > RBG-13-51-36. The sequence continues at coordinate 13,204 of SOHS01000136.1, forward strand.
ATCGGATTTGTTGGAAAACTTGTTCTTAGTTGCTGACATATTAGAACTAAAAGCTAATTCTGAAATCGCAGCAGAAGGGGTAATCATTGAGGCTAAGTTAGACAAAACTAAAGGTCCCTTAGCTACCTTCCTTGTCCAGAAGGGCACCCTTAGACCAGGCGATGTTGTGGTAGCTGGCGGTACTTGGGGGAAAATAAAAGCCATGTTTGATGATAAAGGAAAGCAAGTTCGCAAAACTGAACCATCCATTCCAGTTGAAGTCCTCGGCTTAAATGAGGTGGCAAAATCGGGAGACCTTTTTATTGTGCTTCCTGATGAGCACGAAGCACGAAGCATTGTTGAAAAACAAAAATCTTCTAGGCCGCATACCACACTGAGTTTAAGTGCTCTTTCCAGCCAAATAAGTGACGGGCAATTGAAAGAACTCAACATAGTCTTGAAGACAGATGTCGAGGGCAGCATTGAACCTATAAAAAGTTCCATAGAAAAGCTGGGCACAGAGAAGGCAAAGGCTAGAGTTATTCATGCTGCTAGCGGGAGCATCACCGAAAGTGATGTCCTTTTAGCCTCAGCCTCAAAAGGCATCATCATCGGTTTTAACACTCCTACCTCACCTGGAGCAACACAGCTAGCCAACATAGAGAGAGTGGGCATCCAACAATACGATGTGATCTACAAGCTAATAGAAGATGTAGACAAGACATTGAAGGGGATGCTTGAGCCAATTTACGCTGAAGTTCTCAGTGGGCGCGCCGAAGTAAGGGCTGTCTTCCCCAGCAGCAAGCTGGGGAAAATCGCCGGAGTTTATGTTATGGAAGGAAGAGTATGGAGAGATGCCCAAGTTAAAATACTGCGCCGAAATAAAGTTATTGGCGACTCTCGGGTCTCCAGCTTAAAGCGTTTTAAAGAGGATGTCGCTGAAGTCTCCACTGGCCTCGAATGTGGTTTGGGTATAGAAGGGACTGTAGATTTTCAGATTGGCGATATCATTGAATTTTACCGAACGGAAAGGACAGGCTGATTATACTTCCCAGATAGGAGATTCAAATGAGCAGGCGAAGTGAACGAACAAGTAAACTAATCCAGCGAGAAATCAGCAGATTGCTTGAGCGTGAGGTTAATGACCCCAGACTCAGTAAGCTTATCTCAGTAACAGAAGTCGCGCTTTCACCCGATCTTAAGTATGCCAAGATATTTGTTAGCACCTTGGGCAGCGAAATAGATAATAAAGAAGAGATGCTGGCGGGGTTCAACAACGCTTCAGGATTCTTACGCAAGGAACTTGCGTCACACTTAAAATTGAGATATACACCGCAACTCAGCTTTCATTACGATGATTCCATCGAGCGGGGAGCAAGGTTACTCAAATTGATGGGGGACCTAACCGCCACTGAATAGCTCTATTCAGTTTTCGCTGAGGTCGTTTCGAAGGTATTGACATTAGTATCTATAAATATGTATAAAAGAGAGATAAAAAACGCCCATAGCATAATCCTTAAGAACAAGAAACTAGCAATTCAGGGAATCTGCCCTGTGTGCGGAACAAAGGTATTTAGAATTGGTAAGGCCTAATTCCCATAGCAAGTTCTCTACATTTATGAAATGGAGGTGAGAATGGGAACAATAAATGTAGCCATCATAGGTGTTGGTAATTGTGCCTCTTCTTTAGTGCAAGGAGTTCACTACTACAAGGATGCTAAGGAAGATGAATTTGTCCCCGGTCTAATGCATGTCAACCTGGGAGGGTATCATATATCTGATATCAACTTCGTGGCCGCATTTGATATTGATAAAAACAAAGTAGGCAAGGATTTAGCTCAGGCTATTTTCATCAAACCAAACAACACAATTAAATTTTGTGATGTGCCCAAGACAGGCATTCGAGTTGAGCGGGGTATGACCCACGATGGATTGGGCAAGTATCTTTCTCAAATTATCACCAAGGCTCCAGGCCCCACTGCCAATATTGTGGATATACTCAAGAAGACAGAAACTGACGTGGTAATTAATTATCTGCCTGTAGGAAGCGAGGAGGCAACTAAGTGGTATGTAGAACAAATGCTAACTGCTGGCTGCGGCTTAATCAATTGTATACCTGTTTTTATTGCACGTGAGCCTTATTGGCAAAATCGATTTGCCGAACACAGACTGCCCCTCATTGGCGATGATATTAAGTCCCAAGTTGGCGCCACTATCACCCATCGACTGTTAACCAGGCTCTTCCGAGACCGCGGCGTTAAGTTAGAGCGAACTTACCAATTGAATTTTGGTGGCAATACTGATTTCTATAATATGCTAGAACGAGAGCGCTTGGAATCTAAAAAGATTTCCAAGACCAATGCCGTTACTTCACAGTTAGACTATGTTCTCGATCCCGATAACATCTACATCGGCCCCAGTGACTATGTGCCCTGGCTAGCCGACCGCAAATTTTGCTACCTAAGGATGGAAGGCCGCACCTTCGGCGACGTGCCTCTGAACATAGAATTGAAGATGGAAGTATGGGACAGTCCTAATTCAGCTGGGGTGGTTATTGATGCCATAAGATGCTGTAAACTAGCCATGGACCGTGGCTTAAGCGGGACCATAGTGGGGCCTTCAGCTTATTTTATGAAATCTCCGCCTATTCAATACTCTGACGAGGAAGCTCGTGTAAAAACCGAGGCATTTATCGTAGGACAAGGGCAAGAATGTCCCATCTCTCTGCCGGAGCTAGAGTCAGCTGAAATTGAGGGATAAACCGCCTTTGCGCTAAAAGTGTTAACTTCAGACAACGCAGCTTGAAAATAAATTTATATGTGATCTTAGTTACTGGAATTTACTACGTCTGAGAAAGGTAGCACGTTGCTCGAAGTTTCCCTCTCCACCATGTGGGCTAAAGGTAGATTTAGCCACATGGCAGGATTTACTGCCAAAGCTAAAGAATTGGGCTTCACCCATATAGAAGCAAACGCCTCAATTTCCCCACAAATGCTCAGTGAGCTTCTCAAGACCACAGTTCCTATTTCAAGCATTCATTCTCCTTGTCCAGCGACATCGTCATCCAGAGGAATCCCCATAAGTAGCCTTTCCTTAAGTTCTCTCGACGAGAGCGAGCGAATGGAGGCCGTTAGCTTTACCAAGCAAACGATAGACCTTGTGGCAAGTGTGAAGGCCAGGGCTATTGTACTCCATATGGGTGAAGTGCCAATTGACCTGAGTTTACAAGCTAGACTGTATGAACTTCACGACGGAGGCTATGCTCAAACCAAAGAATATAGCCAGGCTAAAGAAGAGCTAGTTTACCAACGCAATTTCCAAGCTCTTTATTACCTTGATGCAGCGAAAAAAAGTCTTCAAGAGATTAGTGAATATAGCCAACAAAAGGGTATAATTCTAGGGCTTGAGACCAGATTCCATCCTCACGAGATACCAAACATAGACGAAATGGCAGAGCTACTTAACGAGGTATCAGGAAGTCTGGTGGGTTACTGGCATGACGTAGGGCATGCTGAAGTGCAACAGCAGCTTGGATTTAGCTTGCATGAAGAATGGCTTTCACGGTTCAGAAACAGGATTGTCGGCATCCATTTGCACGACGTTCTTGGCATTTCCGATCACTATGCCCCAGGAAAGGGAGACATGAACTGGGAAATGGTGGCCAAATATTTACCTCCAAGAATAGTGAAGGTTTGCGAAATCGGCGAGTGGAATGACGAAGAGCAAATGCAAGGAGTAGTCGAATTTCTTCAAAAGAAAGGAGTACTAAACTAGCTGGAAGAACTGAATGAATTTAATAGACATCCGACATAATTTAGCCTATCGTATTACCGATCCTGTAGTCAGGCTTTTGAGTAAAAGCGGGATAACGCCCAATGCTCTTACCTTTATCAACCTGGCTCTGAATATAATCGCGGCCTATGTTATCGCTACGGGGCACTTCCTTCTTGGTGGGATTTTAGTCCTAGTTGCAGGCTTATTTGACCTCCTTGACGGAGCCTTAGCTCGCTTCACTAAGCAAACTACAAGGTTTGGCGCTATCCTGGATTCAGTAGTTGACCGCATTTCTGAGGCAGCAATACTCTGTGGTCTCCTGATTTGGTATATACCACAAGAGGAAGCCAGTCTGGAAATCGTGCTTATTCTTATTGTTTTAATTGGTTCCTTCCTGGTCAGCTATATAAGGGCTAGGGCAGAAGGACTCGGCTGGCAATGTCAGGTTGGCTTGTTTACTAGGACAGAACGGGTTATAGTATTAGCAATAGGTCTGCTGGTAAATCAGATCTTTATTGCTTTATGTGTTCTGGTGGTCTTTGTCTTTATCACTGTAGTTCAAAGGTTAGTTTACCTATGGAAGCAAGGAAACATTAAAGGTGATTAAGTGGCTGTTATAGTTATTGTAGGAGGACAGTGGGGTGACGAAGGTAAAGGAAAGATAATTGACCTCCTAGCTGAGAAAGCGAAGGTAGTAGCTCGTTTCTCCGGGGGGGATAATGCTGGCCACACTGTGATCAACCCTTATGGCGAGTTCAAGCTGCATCTTGTCCCTTCGGGCATCTTTTACTCCCAGGTAACTTGCATTATCAGCAACGGCGTAGCTATTAACCCAGCAGTGCTCCTCAAAGAAATAGACGACCTGCACAATCATGGTATCGATACAAGTCGTCTTTTTATTAGTGACCGTGCTCACCTGATCATGCCCTATCATACTCTTCTCGACGAACTAGAAGAGGAAAGGCGTAATAAAGGAGCGTTGGGTACTACACGCAGAGGAATTGGCCCTGTTTTTGCCGATAAAGTAGCTCGTTTGGGAATTCGCGCTGGGGATTTATTAGATGAGGATACATTTCGGAGTCGCTTGAGCGCCGCGCTTGAGTTTAAGAATATTATCTTGATAAAAGTGTACCAGGTCTCACCCCTATCGTTGGAAGAAATTTATGACCAATACTGTCACTATGGGGAGCAGCTAGCTCCTTTTATTCGGGAAACTAGTTCCATAATCCGCGAAGCAGCGATAAAAGGAGAGCCTGTTTTATTAGAAGGTGCCCAGGGAGCTTTACTTGACCCTGACTTTGGCACCTATCCCTATGTGACCTCCTCTTCACCGTTGGCCGGGGCAAGCTGTATTGGAACAGGCCTAGGCCCAAGGGAAATCAATCGTGTGGTGGGCATATTTAAAACATATAACACTAGAGTCGGTGCCGGACCCATGCCTACAGAACTCAAAGACGAAATTGGTGACTTAATACGAAAGAAGGCTCGTGAGTATGGCGCTACCACAGGAAGGCCACGAAGATGTGGCTGGTTTGATACTGTGGCAGGTCGCTTCAGCGTTCAAATAAATGGCCTTAGTGATATAGCTCTAACACACCTTGATGTCTACGATGGTTTCACTTCGATTAAAATATGCACCGCTTACAAATTTAATGATGAGGTCCTGACCTCTTTTCCTAGCGATATAGCCATATTGGAAAAATGCCAACCTATCTACGAAGAATTGGACGGCTGGCAAGAATCAATAAGTGGAATTCGAAATTTTAAAAAGCTGCCGGCGGGAGCCCGCAATTATATGTCTCGGCTTGAAGACCTCCTTTCCTGCCCCATCAGTCTCGTTTCAGTAGGACCAGATAGAAGGCAAATAATATTGGTTAAACCGAACACTCTGCTCTGATAAACTGGTCATTTAATAATAGCTGCTGAATAAGCCAAGGAAAGTTTTCTGAACCAAGACAGATTGCTCGGTTTCGCTGATAACCGTCAGCCATCAGCCCTTGGGGATAGGCAAATCTATCTTATAGTTCTTTAGTGTCGTCTGTATGAGATTGGCTGATTTTTCATCAGGCTCAACTAGAGGCAAGCGAGGTTTGCCCACTGGAAAACCTGCATAATTCAGAGCCCACTTGAGAGGTACAGGATTGGAAACGATGAACAGGGCATTTATCAGGGGTAATAAATGCCGGTGAATCTTTGCTGCTTCTCGAGCTTCACTGTTAAGGAATTTCTCCATCATGTCCTTTATCTGGATTCCTACTAGATGAGAGGCAACGCTAATCACGCCATAACCACCCAGAGCAAGTATGGGGAAGGTATCACTGTCATTGCCGCTGTAAACTAAGAAATCTTCCCGGGTTCCCTGAATAATCCCAACTATCTGCCCGAGATTGCCACTGGCTTCCTTCACACCCACAATATTATCAATCTGGCTCAGCTTGATTAGTGTATCGGCAGCGAGGTTGGTAACGGTACGCGATGGCACATTATAGATGATGCAAGGCAAGGTAGTACTCTGGGCAATGTCTTTAAAATGCTCCCACAAGCCTTGCTGGGTTGGCCGATTGTAATAGGGAACTACCAAGAGACAAGCGTCGACACCAATTTTCTCCGCTTCCTTAGTTACCTCCTGGCTTTCTTTGGTGTCATTGTTGCCTGTGCCAGCAACTACCGCTCCGCGGTCGGCTACCGCTGATTTTATTTCAGAGAAAAGCCGTAATTTTTCTTCCTTGCTTAGAGTAGGAGCCTCGCCAGTGGTGCCAGAGACCACTACTCCATCACTACCCGAATCCAGCAAAGCTAGTGCCAGCCTCCTAGCTTGTTGATAATCAATCTCGCCCTGAGCATCAAATGGCGTAACCATCGCCGTTAATAAGCGACCCAGCCTATTTTTATCCAAAGAATTCAAAGAGCCTCCGAAAACTCTCGGCTTATTCATTTAACTAGCTAAACTCTCCTTAAGGCTTATCCAACCCCTGCCTATCCCTTCTTCAGCAATTTGTACAACATTTAACGCCCCCCCTTTACGCAGATTATCAGCCACTATCCACATAACAAGCCCATCGAGATGCGAAATATCTTTCCTGATTCGACCCACAAATACGTGATCTGACCCACTAGCAGCCCAGGGTTGAGGATAAAAACTGACGGTGGGATCATCAAGTACCCTGACCCCAGGAGCTTGAGCCAGAATTTTCCTTGCTTCTTCAGGGGTGATGGGTGAATTAAATTCCACGTTAACTGCTTCACTATGTCCAAAGTAAACAGGAACTCGGACACAAGTAGCCGAAATAGCTATGTCCTCAGTATGTAGTGTCTTCCGTGTTTCTTCCATCATTTGCTGTTCTTCCTTAGTATATCCATTATCCAAAAAGACACCGATTTCTGGCAGTACATTAAAGGCAATTTGATGAGAATAGACGTGAGGACAAATACGGCGCCCTTCCAAAACTAACCGTGCTTGATTTGTCACTTCTCTCAGAGCAGCACCACCACTACTTGATACTGACTCGTAAGTACTCACTACAATTCGCTTTATTGGATTGATCTTGTGCAATGGATAAAGTGCTACCACCATTTGGATTGTGGAGCAATTCGGACTGGCAATTATCCCCTTATGCCATTCTATATCCCCGGGATTGACCTCTGGGACTACCAGGGGCACTGTAGGGTTCATCCTGAAAGCACTACTATTATCAATGACCACTGCTCCAGCCCCTACAGCCAAAGGCGATAACCTCCGACTAACATCAGCATCGGCAGAGAACAAGGCAATATCAACATCACGAAACGCCCCTGGCTGCGCTTCTCTAACTTCAATTCTTTTATGATTAAAGAGGATTTTCATTCCAGAAGAATATTCAGGGGCTAGTAATCGGATGGAAGCTACCGGGAATTTACGCTGCTCAAGTACCTTAATAATTTCTTGCCCTACAATCTCGGTAGCTCCAACAACAGCTATATTGAATCCTTCCATGGCCTTTCCTACAGCTTTAGCAAGGCATCCAACCCATAAATTAGCCCCTTGCGCTTTGTCACTTCCTTAATTGCCAGGATAACGCCAGGCAGGAAACACTCTCGACTTATAATATTATGACGTAAGCTTAGAGTTTCACCCGCTTCGCTAAATATAACTTCCTGCCCAGCCATAAATCCCGGCAACCTCAAGCTATGGACAGCTATGCCATCCATTTGTCCTCCTCTGGTATTGCTGAGTATCTCACGTGTAACTTCGGGATAAACGAATGGTTTACCATGCGTTTGCAACATCTCTCTGGCTGTAGCTATAGCAGTCCCTGAAGGAGCATCAGCCTTCTTATCATGATGCATTTCGATAATTTCGGCGTGGTTGAAAAACTTAGCAGCAAATTTTGATAGATGTATCAAAATTGCCGCCCCTAGAGAAAAATTGGGTGCCACCACCACCCCTACCTTATTGGCCTGACATAATTTTTCAATTTCTGCCAAATTCTCCTCAGAAAGGCCTGTGGTGCCTATAACCATGTTAACTTTTTGTTTAATAGCAATGCGAGCTGCTGTTATAGAAACATCGGCACTAGTGAAATCTACCACTACATCAGCGTCGCAGCTCTTTAAAAGTGATTCTAAATCGGAAGAAAGAAGTATCAGCTCGGAAGCCTCAGCTAAAGGAAGATATTGCTGAGTTACTTCCTTTTCCACAGCACCCACTGCCCATAATCCGGGTTCGCAAACCACAGCTTTAGTTATCTCTTGCCCCATCCTGCCTAAAGCGCCATTAATAACTACTCTTATGGGTTCTAAAGAAGAAGTCATGTTCCTTTCTCACCCCTCACCAGTAAAGCAATTTATTTATCACGGTTGCCACGATTTTCACTTCTACCACGTGGTCGAACAAATTTCTTCCGATGGTCCTTGGGAGCCGAGGAATTCTTAACTTTAGCACCAGGGAGATTGGAAAGCCCTTACAATATTGCTTTGCGCGATAAATTTATCCTGCCAGAATTGTCGATCCCAATGACCTTCACCATTACTTCATCACCCACTTTAACCACATCTTCGACTTGAGGTACATGGTAGTTAGCAAGCTCGCTGATATGGACGAGGCCTTCCTTCCCCGGCAGGATTTCTACCATGGCACCAAAATTGAACAGCCTGGTTACTTTCCCAGTGTAAATCTCTCCTTGCTCCACTTCCCGGGTTAAATCCTGAATTATTTTGATTGCTTTCTGGGCTGCCTCTTCGTTTGAAGAACCAACGAGAACCGTACCATCGTTTTTTATATCTATAGTTGTTTTTGTTTCCTCTATAATAGACCTTATAACCCTACCCCCAGGACCAATGACACTCCCAATCTTACTTTGATCAATCGTTATTTCATACATCCTGGGAGCATAGGGACTAAGTTCAGAGCGAGTAGCACTAATAGCTAAACTCATTTTCCCCAGTATTTCCAACCTTGCCTCACGAGCCTGGCTTAAGGCTTCAGCCAGGATGCCATAATTTATCCCCTGCAGCTTGATATCAAGCTGCAAAGCCGTGAGCCCACGAGCTGTGCCAGCAACTTTGAAATCTATGTCCCCGTAGGCATCTTCCATACCCACAATGTCAGTTAGAACAACATAGTCCTCATCCTTTCCGGTAACTAAACCCATGGCTATCCCAGCCACAGGCGCCTTGATAGGTACACCGGCATCCATCAAGGAGAGGGTCGCAGCACAAGCGCTAGCCATAGATGTGCTTCCGTAAGAACTAACTACCTCGGAAACCAGGCGTAAAGTGTAAGGAAAATCATCCTCCGACGGCAGTACTGGCGCAATAGCTCGTTCCACTAAAGCGCCATGCCCAATCTCTCGCCTTCCTGTTGTTCCTATTCGTTTCACTTCCCCAGTAGAAAAGGGTGGAAAATTATAGTGATGCATAAAGCGTTTAGTTTCGTCCAGGCCCAAGCCATCCAATAACTGCTCCCTGCTTGTAGACCCCAGAGTGGTAATAGTCAACACCTGTGTTTCCCCACGGGCAAATAATCCTGAGCCATGTGTGCGAGGAAGGATACCAACTTCACAGCTAATAGGACGAATTTCTTTAGCTTGGCGGCCGTCCAAATGTCGCTTCGTCTGCAATATTTTTTCCCTCACCGCAGCTCTAAGCTGGGTTTCAAAAGCAAAATTGATTTCATCTTCAGAAAAAGAATCAACCAACTTATCCCTTATTTCTTCCTTGAGAGACGTCAAAGCCTTATCTCTTTGCAGTTTCCCTGGTTCCTCTAGAACCTGGCTTAGTTTCTCACCAAGTATGGAAGCGATTTGAGATGAAAGCTCAGGAGCAAGTTCCTTATGCTCAACTTCTACCTTGGCTTTGCTATAGGTTCGCTGTAGCTCTTCCTGAAGCTTAATGAGTTCCTGATTTGCCTCGTGTCCCAACTTAATTGCCTCTAGCAATATTTCTTCGGAAACTTCCCTGGCACCTGCTTCCACCATTACAATGTTTTCCTTACTGCTAGCAACAATCAGGTCAAGCAAGCTATCGTCCATTTGGGGCAAGGTGGGATTCACCACTAGAGCATCATCTATATAGCCAATATGTATTGCTGATATAGGACCAAAGAACGGGATATCCGATAATGTCAAGGCTGCTGAAGCGCCAATAAGGGCGCAAACATCCGGGTCATTTTCTTGGTCAACAGATAGCACTGTCGCCACAACTTGAACATCATTATGAAATTCCTTGGAAAGAAGAGGGCGCAGGGAGCGATCGATGAGCCGATCAGTTATAACTGCTTCCTCCGTAGGACGTCCTTCTCGCCTGATGAAGCTGCCCGGTATTTTACCCGCGGCATAGAGCCTTTCTTCATAATCCACTGTTAGAGGCACAAAATCAATTCCTTCTCGGGGCTCAGAGCTTGTACAGGCAGTAACCAGGACAACTGTGTTGCCATATTGAACAGCAACAGCACCATTGGCTTGCTGAGCGAATTTCCCTACTTGAATGCTAAGCGTCCTACCCGCTACTGAACGCTCAAAAACATCAGACATATTATTCCTTCAAACCCAATCTGGTAATAAGAGAATGATACCGCTCGGGCGCTGTCCTGTTTAAGTAGCCTAAAAAACGTCTCCTCTTCCCTATCACCCCGTGGAGCGCATGTCGGGTGTGCCGATCCTGGGGATACAACTTAAGATGCTCCGTTAATCGATTTATCCTCTCGGTAAGCAAAGCCACCTGGACCTCGACAGACCCACTATCATTTTCCTTAAGTCTAAATTGGGTGATGATTTCTCCTTTTCTTTCTTTGTCCACTACTATAAACTCCCTAAATTAATAATGTCGTATATCATATCACGATAAAAAAATCTTGTATAGAAATTGACCAAAAGAGCGAGATACTTTATAATTGACTAGTAAAGGCAACTTTTTATGCACGAAAGTTGCGGCGTTTTTGGAGTTTATGCCTCAGGCATAAATGTAGCTCAGGCAACCTTTTTTGCCCTCTTTGCTTTACAACATCGTGGTCAAGAAAGTGCCGGCATCGCTGTCACTGATGGCAACGAAATAAAAATACATACCAACATGGGATTAGTTTCCCAGGTATTCACGGAAACTGACCTCTCTTTGCTCACAGGATATATTAGCATCGGGCATAACCGCTACTCCACTACAGGCTCAAGCAGACCCACGAATGCCCAGCCCATTATAGCGAAATCAGATGGGTTGACCATTGCCCTGGCACATAATGGCAATATCATCAACTTCAAATTACTTCGCGATGAACTCCAAGAGCGTGGCTTTCATTTTCACACTAGCAGTGATTCCGAAGTCATCGCCAACTTGCTTTTGGCCTCCCCCGGCCGGAACTGGCAGCAAAAAATAGCACATGCTATGTCCCGACTCCAAGGAGCTTATTCCCTGGTAATCTTAACTGAAAATGAACTGATCGGAGTTCGTGACTCCTTCGGTGTTCGTCCTCTCTGTCTCGGAACTATTGACAGCGGATGGAGCATCGCCTCGGAAAGTTGTGCCTTAGACCATATAGGTGCCCAATTCATAAGGGAAATCGAACCCGGGGAAATTGTAGTCATCAATAGCCATGGAGTAAAGAGCTTTAAGAAAGGAAAGGGTAAAAAGGCCCTATGCATCTTTGAATACATTTACTTCGCCCGTCCCGACAGCATCATCCAAGGCAAACTACTCTACCCTACAAGGGAAGCTATGGGTAGAATATTGGCTGAAGAACATCCTGTTGATGCTGATTTAGTCATGGGTGTTCCTGATTCAGCTACTGCCGCCGGCATTGGCTATTCTAATGCCTCAGGTATCCCCTATTGCGAAGGCCTGTTAAAAAACCGCTATGTAGGACGTACCTTTATTGAGCCTGACCAAAGGATAAGAGAGCTTGGCGTCCAATTAAAATTCAACCCCCTTTCTCGCATAATTTCTGGGAAAAGGTTAGTAGTTGTCGATGACAGTATTGTTCGTGGCACCACTACTCCTCATGTGGTTAGTCTGCTCAAAAAAGCAGGTGCTGCAGAGGTTCATCTCCGCATCTGCGCCCCTCCTATCCGTTACCCTTGCTTCTTTGGAGTGGATATGGCATCTAGATGGCAACTTATCGCTGCAAGAAAGACTGTTCCGGAAATCAGGGAATACCTCGGTGCTGATTCGCTGGGATACCTTAGCCTCGATGGCCTAATTCGAGCTGTAGATTTGCCCAAGGATATTTTCTGCCTTGCTTGTTTTACTGGAGTATATCCCATTCCAGTTCAAATAGAAATGGACAAACTAGCTTTGGAAGTACTCCCCCAGGAGGAACTCAGTGAAATCCACCTCTAGAGTGCCTCGTTTCACTCACAACAAGGCCTATGCTCTTGCTGGTGTAGACATTAATCTTGCTGACAAAGTAAAGGGAATCGTTGCCCGGCAAGCTCAATCTACCTTTCGACCCGAAGTTATCGGCTCAGGATTTTTCGGCAGCATGTTCCAGCTCAAAGGATATGACAACCCGGTTTTGGTCTCCAGCACTGATGGAGTAGGCACCAAGCTCAAAATAGCCTCGCTTTTGGGCAAAAACGACACCGTGGGCATTGACATAGTCAACCATTGCGTGAACGATATCCTTTGTTGTGGCGCCGAGCCCCTTTTCTTCCTCGACTATATTGCCATGGCAAAACTTAGGCCTGAGCAAATAGAAGCCATCATTTCGGGTATAGTCCAGGCCTGCCGAGAAGTTGGCTGTTCGTTAATTGGCGGTGAAACCGCCGAGATGCCCGGCATATACTCCCAGGAGAGCTATGACCTGGTGGGTTTCATTGTCGGAGTGGTGGAAAAAAAGAATATCATCGACGGTAGTTCCATTGTTCCGGATGACGTAATTCTCGGCCTGCCTTCATCTGGCTTACACACCAATGGTTATTCATTAGCGCGAAGGGTCTTTGGCATAGATGCTAACCCCTCGCGCTTAAACAAATTTTATCCCGAGTTAGGAAAGAGCCTCGGTGAAGAATTGCTCCAGGTCCACCATTGCTACTATCCGCAAATTAAGCCAGCCTTGCCATTGATTAAAGGTATAGCTCATATTACGGGTGGCGGCTTTATTGGGAATATACCTCGCGTCCTACCCCAAGGCCTAGGCGCTCATCTTCATAAGGA
>SOHS01000002.1 GCA_004377135.1 Dehalococcoidia bacterium
CAATGCTTGAACTTGAAAACATAACCAAAGTGTATAAAGCGGGACAGACCGAAGTTCCTGCTCTGCGGGGGATTAGCTGCCGCATTGAGTCGGGAGAGATGGTATCTATCATAGGGCCTTCAGGCTCGGGGAAGTCTACCCTGATGAATATCATCGGCTGCCTTGACAAACCGACTTCAGGACAATACCGCCTGGATGAGACCGAGGTAAGCGAGCTTAACGATAATCAATTAGCCGAGATAAGAAATAAAAAGATAGGCTTTGTCTTCCAAAGCTTCCACTTGTTGTCCAGGACCACGGCTTTGGCCAATGTGGAACTACCGCTCATTTACAACGGCGCCAGCAACCGACGGCAAAGAGCATTACAGGTCCTGGAGTCAGTGGGACTAGCTCATCGGGTCACTCACAGACCGAGCGAGCTAGCAGGAGGGGAACAACAACGGGTGGCTATCGCCCGAGCCTTAGTAAATAATCCCTCTCTTATTTTAGCTGATGAACCCACAGGCAACCTCGACACCCAGACCAGCCGGGAAATCATGGCGATTTTTAAGCAATTGAATGAGCAGGGCATGACCATCGTTCTGGTTACTCATGAACCAGATATTGCCGCTTATACCCAGCGCACCATTAAACTTCGCGATGGCCAGATTGAAGGAAGTGTTCGTTGAGGGTCAGGGTGACACTTGAATTTCAAATAGAGGCATCGGAATGAAACTCTGGGATTGTTTCTCTACAGCGCTGCGGGCTTTGCTTGGTAACAAGCTAAGGTCAGCTTTGACCATGCTGGGCATCCTGATTGGCGTGGCTGCAGTTATTTCTGTGCTATCTCTGGGAAGTGCGCAGGCGGCTATAGTAGAGGAGTCTTTTGCCACCCTGGGGTCTAACCTGATATACGTCACACCTCCAGAACTCGGCATGAGTGGAGTCGGAGCTCAGACAACGCTAACTTTGAAAGACGCGCAGGCAATTGCCCAAAATGCCCCTTCTGTAAAAGATGTGGCGCCAATGGCGCAGACTTACGCTCAGGTTGTAGCTGGTGGAGAGAGCCTTAGCAACACAATTATTGCCGGGGTGGCTCCACAAGCCGAATGGGTGGACAACTATGCCGTGGCGCAGGGCAGCTTCATAACCGACTTCGATTATGGAGCGAGGTCAAGGGTAGCCGTCCTGGGGAGCGAAGTAGCCAAGACCCTTTTTGGCGAGATGGACCCTACTGGTCAGAGCTTGAGGATTGGTGGGCGTCAATTCCAGGTCAGCGGTGTACTGGAAAGCCGGGGGATGGGATTTGGACTTGAAGACATGAGGGTCTATATTCCTTTATCCACCTTCTATGCCACTTTGGCAACCTCACAGGTGGGCAGCCGCGGAAACAGTGTTAACATGATCAGCGTCCAGGTAGAGAGCAGCGACGAACTGGAGTCTGCCGAGCAGGAGATCACCGATATCCTGCGGCAACAACATGGCATCAGGCCGGGAGAAGACGATGACTTCAGAGTTCTCAACGTGGCGTCTGTGGCAGACCAGGTCACCCAGGTGCTGGGAATACTCCAGCTCGTCCTTGCCGGCATAGCTGGTATATCCTTGCTTGTCGGCGGCATCGGGATTATGAATATCATGCTGGTTTCGGTGACCGAGCGTATCAGGGAAATCGGTCTGCGCAAGGCGGTAGGAGCCAAGCGTCGAGATATTCTGATTCAATTCCTCATTGAAGCTGCCACACTGGGGCTTTTTGGCGGTGCTCTGGGGGTAGGACTGGGGTGGATTATAGTTAAAATCATGTCTGTCATAGCGACAAATCTTGGTTTCTCCTTTGCTGCTACGCTTTCCGGCGATGCTATTGCCCTGGCGGTAGGTGTAGCAATTTTTATCGGGCTTGTTTCCGGGTTGTACCCGGCCATCCGGGCGGCACGGCTCGATCCTATCGAGTCCCTGCGTCACGAATAAACTACTTCTTTTGAATCAAGGATAAAAATTCACTGCGGGTTGCTACCTTGCTGCGGAAATTCCCCCGCACTGACGAAGTTATCACAGTTGTTCCCGGCTTTTTTATCCCGCGCATAACTATGCATAAGTGCTCGGCTTGAATAACCACAGCTACGCCATCGGGTTGAAGTGCTTCAAAGATGGCATCAGCAATTTGCCGGGTCATCCTTTCCTGAAGCTGAGGGCGCCTGGCGCAGATTTCTACCACCCTGGCCAGCTTGCTTACCCCTACCACTCTACCACCAGGGCTAGGAATATAACCAACATGGGCTACGCCATAAAATGGCAGGAGATGGTGTTCACACATTGAGTAGAAGGGAATATCCCTCAGAATCACCATCTCTTCATATCCTTCCCCAAAGTCCACCGCCAGTTCAGCTTTAGGGTCGGCATCTAAACCGGAAAAGAGCTCGGCATACATTTCAGCCACCCTCCGTGGCGTGTCCTTTATGCCCTCTCTGAGAAGGTTCTCACCAATAGCTTCAATCATGGAGGCCATTGCCAGTTTGATTTTATCCTGATTAACCATCTAAAT
>SOHS01000089.1 GCA_004377135.1 Dehalococcoidia bacterium
CCTCCTCCATCCAAAGGCGGGATTGGGAGGAAATTAAATATAGCTAGACCCAAGCTAAGCATACTAGCCATAAATAGTATGCCGCTGAAGCCAGAGGAGCGCACTACCTCCACCGTTAACTGACCAGCACCTATTGGCCCCACCAATGCCATATCGGGAGATTCTATGATTTGAGGAATAGCCTCTATTATGAGCACAGGCATATAAATGATATCCCTAGCTCCCAAATAGACTGCCCTCCACACAGGAAGTCGCTCTTGTTCGAAATGCACCCCTTCCACCCATTGCATCTCTACACCAGGCAGTGTTTCGTAGCCATCATTAT
This sequence comes from Dehalococcoidia bacterium, assembly GCA_004377135.1. Taxonomy (GTDB): domain Bacteria; phylum Chloroflexota; class Dehalococcoidia; order GIF9; family AB-539-J10; genus RBG-13-51-36. The sequence goes on from SOHS01000089.1 coordinate 326, forward strand.
TCAGAGCGATTGAAACCATCTCCCCTTCTCGAAGCAAAACCAATTTTATTTCCTTGCCTTCCTCAACGGAATGCAAGGCACTGGACATACTCTCCTCGTTGTATACTAGCTGTCCATTGATGCTGTGGATAGCATCACCGGGTCTGATGCCAGCTTCGTAAGCTGGCGAGTCTTCCTCCACTTGACTCACCATATCCAACCAAAGCCAGACGCCGATTTTTAGCAGCTGCGATTCTAGGTCGAGTTCCGGCTTCAAGGTGATTTCCTCTTCTTGCCCGTTCCTCAGCAGGAGCAAAGTTATTTCTGCCCCTTCTTCGCCTGAATTCACTATATCCTGTATATCCCCCTGTCTATGGACAGGTTGCCCATCTACTTCTAGGATTATATCCTCAGGCTCAATGCCCGATTCCTCCGCAGGAGAGTTCGCCACTACAGCACGCACCATTAGTCCATTGCTGGCAATGACAGAATAGGGTAGCGCAAAGAAAGCGCTGAGGAGAACAAAGGCCAGGAAGATGTTGACCAGCGGACCGGCAGCATAGATCCCTAACCTGGTCCAGGGTCCTTTGCCAGCCAGGCTCCGGGGTACTGTGGGGTCATTTTCTCCAGCAGCCTTAACAAATGCTCCTATGGGTATGGCATTAAGTGAGTATATTGTCTCGCCTCGTTTAATACCAAAAAGTCGTGGGGGTATGCCCAGGCCGAACTCTTCCACCTTCACCCCGACACGCTTAGCAGCGATGAAGTGACCTAATTCGTGAAGACAAATTGCCACGAATAGAGCTACTATGAAAAGGATAATAATTATAGCAACGCTCATATCTTAATCTATCTATCTCGGATTGCTTCTTCGCTCAGGCTCCTCGCAGTGACCGAGGGAAAAGCGTGTAGCGCATTCCCTTGCCCAGCCGTCAGCAGCCAGTATTTCCTCCAGAGATGGCTGGCTGATGCCCCGATGTTGCTCCAGCGTCTTTTGTACAATTTTGGCTATATCGGTAAAACCTATTCTATGGATAAGAAAAAGCTCTACAGCCACCTCGTCTGCGGCGCAAAGCACTGTCGAATAAGTTCCTCCTGATTTGCCAGCATCCAAAGCTAGTTTGAGACAGGGAAATCTATTATAGTCTATGGGCTCAAAGTTCAGAGAGTCGATTTTATTCCAATCAAGGCGGGGTAGTTCCGAATTAGACCACCTCTGGGGATAAGAAAGGGCATATTGAATGGGTAATCTCATATCAGGCCAGCTAAGCTGAGCTTTCAGGGAACCATCCATAAACTCCACCAGGGAATGAATGATAGACTGGGGATGCATTAATATTTCAATACTATCAAAGGGGAAAGAGAAAAGCCAATGAGCTTCAATGACCTCCAACCCTTTATTCATAAGGGTTGCTGAATCTATGGTTACCTTCTTTCCCATCTTCCATACGGGGTGCTGAAGAGCTTGCTCCGGAGTAACCTCAGCCAGTTGTGACTGTGAGTAATGGTAAAAAGGCCCACCAGAGGCAGTGAGAAAAAGCCTCTGCGGTTTATTTTCTTCACCCTGCAAACATTGCCAGATGGCACTATGCTCACTATCAATAGGCAGAATTTGAGCTTGGTGGAGGCTAGCTTCACGAACAATGATTTCACCGGCCATCACCAATACCTCTTTACTAGCCAGGGCAACCGTCTTGCCTGCCTGTAAGGCTGCCAGAGTAGGGCTTAGTCCTGCATTACCTGCAGTGGCCACTATAACGCAGTCGACCTCGGGATGACTGGCTATTTCTTCTGCGGACAAAAATTCCCCACCGTAACTAATGTCAGGCTTAACTGAGGAATAAAACATGTTGGGCTGAAATTCACTAATTTGCCTTTCCAGGAGCTCAAGATTTTTATTCCCTGTTAGAGCTACTACTTTTAATTCGTTGGGCAGGGCACGGATTACATCTAGAGCCTGCTGTCCTATGGAGCCTGTCGAGCCCAGGATAGCTATTTTTTTCACACCACCCATATTACGTAATAGTATACCACTGCCCCGACAAGGATGAGGCTATCGAATCGGTCGAGGATACCACCATGTCCCGGTAGTAAATTACCTGATTCCTTCACTCCCATGTTGCGCTTAAGCAGTGATTCAACCAAATCGCCAAGTTGAGCAAAGAGGCTAATGAGAAAGCCAAGGAGTATAATCTGCCAGTATCTAAAA
>SOHS01000098.1 GCA_004377135.1 Dehalococcoidia bacterium
CCTAGCCTACAAGACCTGCCGAAATACTAGGCAACGGGTGTTCTTTTTATGAAGTCCAGTATATGCTGAGATATTTCCTCACCCTTCTCTTCCTGAAGAAAATGACCGGCGTCCTTGATTATAATCTCCGGCTGGTCTTTGGCTGCAGGTATAAGAGAGCGAAAGAACTTGTCACCGCCACCTGTAATAGGGTCTTTATCTGAAAACATGACCAGGGCTGGCTTGTCCCATCTTGACAGGACTTCCCGAGCGTGCCGCATTTCGGCAGAGGCAGGTTCATCAGGGCTGATGGGAACGAGTAGCGGCCACACGGCAGCCCCAGCCTTGTATGCAACGTCTGGAAAAGGCGCTTCATAAGCGGCGACGATTTCCTTCGTAAGCTTTTCAGGGTGGGCCATACCACCAAGTATCGATTGCCCGACCTCCAAATCAGGATGAGTCTCAGCATAACTACGCCATGCCAGGAAAGCTTCACTGGGCTTTCCCTTACCTGTGGGCAAGCCGGTATTCATGATAACCAGCCTGGCAAAACGTTCCGGCATATGAGCGACCGCAGCCAGACCTATCAACCCACCCCAGTCCTGCACCACAACAGTTACCTGCTCAAGGTCCATCGCCTTTATGAAGCCCATCAGCGTATCCAGATGCATCTTAAAGGTATATGCCTCCCGCTCGGTGAACTTATCAGACCGGCCAAAGCCGACAAAGTCCATAGCTATAACACGGTGCTTTTTTGACATGGCGGTAATCATTTTACGGTATAGAAATGACCATGAGGGTTCGCCATGTAAACAGAGTATGGTCTCCCCTTTGCCTTCATCCACATAATGTATGCGCAATTCGTTAACCTCAATATAGTGTGGGGCAAAAGAGAAATCGGGCAATTTGGAAAAACGTTCATCTGGCGTACGGATAACTGGCATGCTTATATATCTCCTGCTTAATTATTATGCTATGAAAAGTATATATACCTGTGCTTTGGTTTTTCAACCTAATATACTCCGAATTAGCCAGGTATTCCGGGGATATACTACCTGATTTATAGCAGGCCTGATTGGTATGGTGTCCCAGGAATTCAGTAGGCGACAGTGAATCTTTCGCGAATATGTTGCGGGTGCTCAAGTTCATCGAGCATGGCAACGGCGTAGTCCTGCGTGGAGATTTTGCTTTCGCCTTCTTCGTTCTTAAGAAGTTGGTCTTTCCCAACACGGTAATGCCCCGTCCGCTCTTTGGCGGCGATTGAGGCTGGCGGGCTTAAGAATGTCCACTCAAGTTCATTTTCTTTTCTTAACATGTAAAGTGTTTCCCTGGTTGCCAGCACTCCTTTTTTCACCTGCTCCGGGAAACTCACCGTATCCAAAAGCTGCACGCCAGGGGCGACTTCAAGAGTTCCAGCCCCGCCGACAACCAGCAATCTTTTGATTCCCGACTTCTTGACACCGCTGATAATCGCCTTATAACCCTTGATTTGCTCATCGTAAATACCTGGATTGCTCCAGCCGGGATTGTAGGCACTTATAACCGCGTCATGACCTTTCACGAGTTCGTCGACCTTATCTTTAAGAATGTCCGCTTTCACAACGGTAAGATGCGGGTTCCGCACAGTTATTTTCTCAGGATTGCGCACAATCGCAGTTACCTGATGATCCCGCGCCAGTGCTTCATCGCGAATGAATGCTCCAATCTGACCGCTTGCTCCAATGATTGCTACTTTCATAAATTTAACCCTCCCGTCTGGTGATTTGCACTTCCGTAGATTTCCTCACGCCAGAATTACTTGTACCTATTATACAACGGTTAGATTCCGGGGACATAATGCCTGATTTGCAGCAGGCCTGATTGGTATGGTATCCCTGGAATTCACATTCGAGACAAGAAAATGCTACACTATAATAGAATAGCCCTGTAGGTGGGTGGTACTCGGAACTATGAAATGTTCCATAATTCCGCAAAAAATGCACTGCTTTTGTAGGCTTTACATAACCAGCGGCCGCTATTGAAACTCATGTTATGTCATTACCATTAATCGAATATGGACAATAAGGAGGTACTAATATGCCAGAGTTAGGTTTAGGCATCCCTTTCTGGGTAATTGTTTTGATATGGTTAGCTAAGGTTGTGTTGCTGGTTTTCGTCTCTGCTCTTCTGGCGTGGCTCGGAGTCAGAGCGCTGGATGCGCTTATCCCTCATGTCCCTTATCGCGAGCGCATAGGTGAGAGCCCGGTGGCTACCGGGTTGTTCATAGCCGGCTTCTTCATCCTGATTGGTCTTGTTATCCACGGCGCTATTACCGCACTAACTGCGGTCACAGCTCCAATAGTGTGGTACATCTTCGATTTCAGGACGTGGGGGTTACTGGCTTTGAGCTTTGCGATAAGCTTACTGCTTGGAGTAGCCCTATTCTATATCTTGGACAAGCTAACGCCTAAAATACCGTTTGGCAGTATTACCGATAGCCCCGTGGCTGCAGGACTACATATCTTTGGTTATCTCGTCTTCTTTGGCTTAATACTCCACGCGGCACTGACCGGACCGTTATGAAGAAAGCCAGGGTTTTACTGGGTCTAATAGTTGCCCTACTAGTTGCGGTGGCGACTGCTGGTTACGCCTCAGCATTTCTGTCTGAAGGTTTCTACGAGAGAGACGGAGATACTTTTGATGACTGGGAGATATGTAGGACCAGGGCCTTCGGTGAAGACGGTTTTTATCAAATAACTGACACAGGGTTTCGTCCGGCGATAGCCTTCCAGAGCCTGGGGGACCAGGCTAACGCAGCCTATAGCCTGGGTGAGCAGATTGCCAATGAATATCCAGACCCGGTACGGAGGGCAGAGGCGGTATTTCATTTTGTTCGTGACGGGGTGGAATATACCCCTGATATAGACCAAAATGGAAATGAAGAGTTTGCCCAGAATGCCGACGAGCTGGCTACAGCTATTGTCGAGGATGGAATTGGGTATGCTGATTGTGAAGATATGGCGGTATTACTGGCGGTTATGTATAGAGCCGCCGGGTTTCGCTCTGCTATAGTGCTTGTCCCGGAGCACACTTCGGTATTGGTTTATTTACCTGAATATGAAAAGGCAACCGCCGTTTTCGAGCTGGAAGGTGAGCCGGGATGGGTCTGGGTGGAGGCTACCGGCAAAAACAACCCCCTGGGTTGGGTGCCCAAACAGTACCTCAATGACAAGATAGCTGCCTATGAAATTTCTGCCGAGATACCTGCTTACGAAATACCTGCCGAAACAGCAGCGCCGTTAACACCACCTCCCACCCCAGCGACGGCGGTTACCGGAATCGGCAAGGGGACCACCTACCGGCCGTACCTTTTTTTCATCGTAATTGGTTTATTGTGGTGTACGTCGTTGTTCAGACGGAGGCGAAGACGTTGAGCCAGTCTCCAATATGCGTCTTCTGCGATTAGTGTTATAGGTCATAATACATCACGCACGGTACATTTGATTGGAAGGATGTTCCTTTAATTATTATATGTCAAGGATTGCGCAATCCTGATTTGGTGTATCACAAAATCCACCCTGCCATTCAACGCCCGAAGAAATATGCAGCGACATACCAATAGGGACAGAAGTTCTAAATTTCAGCGAGCGCCAGGTTGACCGCGGCTTCCGCATGGAGCTGAGTAGTATCAAATATTGGAACATTTATGTCACCAGGCTGGATGAGCAAGGGGAGTTCCGTGCATCCAAGCACAATACCCTCAGCGCCATTATTAACCAATTTACTGACAATGTTGGCACAAACACAGCGGGAAGACGCATTAACCTTGCTCTCACAGAGTTCATGGTAAATAATTTGATGAATAGTATCTATATCATCTTCCCCAGGCACAATCACCTCGATAGCAAAGCGGTCCCGAAGCCTCTCCTGATAGAAAGATTCTTTCATTACAAACCTTGTTCCCAGTAGGCCTATTCGGTGCAGCCCCCGTTCCTTGATGGCATCGCCAGTTACATCAGTAATGTGAAGCAGTGGCAAGCCAACTTTCTCCTCTACGTCATCAGCAACTTTATGCATGGTGTTTGTGCAGATTATTAAGAAGTCAGCACCAGCTCGCTTAACAGCATTACCCGCATCGACAAGAATATTGGCCATGTCATCCCAGCGGTCTTCATGCTGAGCCCTTTGAATCTCATTAAAATCTAAGTTATAAAGAACCAGGCGGGCTGAGTGAAGACCACCTAGCCTGATGGCAAATGACTCATTGATGATTCGATAGTACTCTAATGTAGAATTCCAGCTCATACCTCCGATCAATCCAATGACTCTCATAAGCTTCCTTTCTGCCTATACAATCTGCGGTTACCAATCAAGACACTCTGAAATTTGATATATCTCAGGCTCGGTCTGATCATGAATATAACACAATTCGATACAACTCGTACTGTTGTAATACTAGCTTAATAGATTTAGTAAACATAGATACAAATTGTGGGTGGACGACTTGCGGTACTCCCAAGCGCAGGGGTAAAATAACGCATAAACACCGGAGTACTGGAAAGCATCTGTATCTTCACACTGACTATGACCCCACTAGTTTCCTGTGCCAAATAATCATGGACTGCATAGCTATGGTTAGCCGTAAGGATAATGAAGACGGATAAACCTGATGAGCTTCAGGAGACTACCGCACGTCTTGGTACAGAGCGGCTAAGCAAGCTACTCCTCCGCCTGAGTGCGCCCAGCATTGCCTCAATGGTAACCATCTCTCTCTATCACCTAGCTGACACATTCTGGCTGGGTCAGCTCAGCTATCAGGCGATTGCCGCTGTAACCGTTACATTTCCGTTTTATATTGCCGTGGTCGCCATCGGTGTTGGCACAGGTGTTGGTGCCAACGCCTTAGCATCGCGGCGTTTCGGTGAAAGAAACATCGAGGCAACCAACCAGGTGGCTGGCCAGATCTTTCCACTGACTGTTGTATTTGGTGTTATTTTCACCGTTATCAGTGTCTTCTTTGCCAGGCCGGTAGCCATTCTACTTGGGGCTACACCGGACATTGTAGCCTTGACGGTGGAGTACCTCGTTTTCATAGGCTGGGGAATGCTGTTTATTCTTTTTCGACTCATGTCACGCAACGTTTTCCATGCAGCTGGGGATGCCGTTAAGCCGATGATTTTCACTATTGTTGGCGCTGTGCTCAATGCCATCCTCGACCCATTCTTTATCTTTGGTTGGGGGCCTTTCCCGGAGATGGGTATCGGTGGGGCTGGGTTGGCGACAACGATAACTGGGGGAATCGCTGCCGCACTTAGTTTCTACTATCTGGTCGGCGGAAGATCTGTCTACAGGTTGAAGCTGCATCACCTCAGACCTAATCTTTCTATCATAACGCAGATCTACCGTGTGGGCTTGCCATCGATTTTGATGGAACTGACGGAAACAATAGTTTTCATCTTATTCAACCGGATTGTAGCCGGTTTCGGTTCAATAACGCTGGCAGCCCTGGGAATCGGGATACGTGTTATCGACCTCGCGTTTATGCCCATTATCGGTGTTGCTCATGGTCTTCTACCAATTGTTGGCTTCTGCCTGGGGGCACGCCTCTGGAAACGGCTGTGGTCAGCTGTCAAGCTAGCCTCCGTTGCTCTGGTGGTGATGTTGGGTATTGCCACTATCATTCTGGAGATCTTCGTTCCACAGGCAATCGCTATTTTCAATAGTGACCCTGAACTGCTGGCCATTGCCGTGCCAGGAATGCGCATTCTCATTTCAACCCTAATTCTGATGGGTCCGGCCATTATGTTCATTACCACCTTTCAGGGACTATCCAAAGGGTGGACAGCCATTTTTCTTTCACTGGTGCGTGAGTTGGTTTTTTTCATCCCTGCAATTCTCATCCTGCCCCGCTTCATGGGGCTGAACGGCGTCTGGTTGTCTATCCCCATAGCAGATGTCTGTGGTACCGCTATTGCTGGGTTTTGGCTTTACCGCGAGTACCGGTTACAGAAGCGCAGCGGCATCTGGGATAATGCGCCGGGCGTCGAGCCCATACCGAAAGTCGTGCCTGCAGACCCGCCTGCGCCTGATTGACAGCGGTGAAGCCCGTTACCCAATTGCATCAATCACTAGCTGGACAGACCGGATATTGGTGGGCGATCATCTTATAACTGATTGGCTGGGGGCTTGGTCCCTTCCCCCCCAGTTGCGATATGAATCGTAAGGTTGATAAAGCAGTATATGATAGCAAAGAAGCTTGGATAATACCTCTGTCAAATATGAAAAGCATTGAAGACAACCTACGAGATGCTCTGGGACTCAATTAAGGTATTCTGGGGGCATAACACCTGATTTGTAGTAGACCTCATTGGTATGGTGTCCCTGGAATTCGTTGAAATCACACGAAACGGATGTTTGTTGCGCACTACAGATGAATCGTTTCCGAGGCAAAAAGCCTGAACGGTGCCACATCGTGGAAGCCGAGCGCGGTATACAGCTTCTGTGCCATAGGTGTTGAGTGCAATACACCCAACTGATACCAGGCCTGACGTGCCGTCCGCAAGGCCTCAAGTGTCAAGATGCTGGCCAGGCCCTGTCCGCGCGCCTCCGGCTTTGTCGCGACAGCGTAGATACCCGCTGCTCCGGCGGCACAGTGTAGAACCACCTTGGATACAGGAACTCCCTCATGCCACGCCATCCAGCATCGTATTTTTGCCGAGGGCGTACCAATACAGAGCACCTGGTTGTACGCGCTGAGATGAGGTTGGGCTTCTGCTGGCACGTGCCAACGCCAGGCAGCGAATTCGATCAGACGATTCGTCGCCATCTCATCGTCCACTTCATGAATCTCAAAGCCTTCGGGCGCTGACGGCGGGTCAGGCAAATCAGCCAGATTGACCGCCATCCCAGAACAGACTTCAACCTCTGCAAGACCCCGTTTATGCAACCGCTCGCCGAGGTCGCTCGGGAGCGATGAGGGGTGAACCACCCAAAGGAATGCCACTCGGCGCCGCTGGTAATGCTCTATTATAGAATCGATTCGGCGATCAACAGCACTAGTTACGGCAAACCGCAGGACGCCGTTGTAAGGCAGAGTAGGGATCGGTGTGTCAAACCAAAGTGCATCGCCCTCATCATGGAGCGCACAGCCAGGCCCCCGACCAAACCAGGACCACAGTTCCCATAGATTGTGCTCTAGCGCCCGTAGAACGGTATTCTCCAGGAAACCAGCGATTCTACCCGCCTTGTCCTCGATTTCCCAGTGCACCAAGTCTTTGTTCTCTTCACCTGACACGGCACCCTCCTCGCTACAAAGAAAATGTCAAGATTATAGGTCTGCGTCTGGAGCGTGTCAAACTGGTGTACTTAATCTAACGAATATCGTCCAGCAAAATGGACACATGTGATGTTGTGTGGGAGCCTGAGGTATCACAGCAACAGCATGGGGTGTTCTGGGGACATAACACCTAATTTGCAGTAGGCTTAGTTGGCATGGTATCCCTGGCAATTCTGGGCTTTCTCCTGCGGAAGACCAGGTATATTATGGCAGCCAACATAACTGCCAGTATCAAGAGAAGCCACCCCAACAGAGGGAATGTCCAGACTTTAGTGATGCGCCCGCCAACACCTGCATAATAATCGGGGATCTGCGGTACCCCACCCTCTCCAGTTAGCTGGGCTGCGGCGTAAATCACCACAGCTTCCCATACTTTAAGCTCTCTCCCATCGTCATGATGTATTATCAGTTCGTCTATTCTGTCCAGAGGTACCGGCTCTCCATCGGCGTTTTTGGGGACTACCTCCAATTGAGGTAGCATAT
>SOHS01000175.1 GCA_004377135.1 Dehalococcoidia bacterium
TGGGATGACCCTCAAGCTAAAATTCACCCTGAAGATGGACTTCTGGCTTTGCGCAAAGGGCTCGGACTGTTTGCTAATTTGCGTCCCGTGAAGATTTTCCCTATGCTGGTGAATTCCACTAATCTCAAGCCGGAGGTAGTTAAGGGGGTTGACCTGGTGGTGGTTAGAGAACTCACAGGCGGACTTTACTTTGGTCAGCCCAAGAAACAGTGGCGGACTCCGGAGGGAAGGCAGGCCGTTGATACCCTGGCCTATTCCGAGGTGGAAATTGAGCGCATATTAAGAGTCGGTTTTGAGGTAGCTCGCAGCCGCCGTAAAAAGTTAACTTCGGTGGATAAAGCCAATGTTCTCCAGTCATCGCGGCTATGGCGGCAGATTGCTATAGAGATTTCCACCGATTACCCTGATATTGAACTCCAGCATATGCTGGTTGATGCCTGTGCTATGAGGTTTATTCAGCGTCCTGCTGAACTGGACGTCTTGGTCACGGAAAACATGTTTGGTGATATTCTTACCGACGAGGCTTCAATGCTGGCTGGCTCTATGGGCATGCTCCCCTCAGCCAGCTTGGCAGGAATTCCCAGGGGGAGAACCTTCGGCATGTATGAACCAATTCATGGCAGCGCTCCCAGTCGAGCGGGGCAAAACCTGGCTAACCCTATTGCCACTATCTTGAGCGTAGCTATGATGCTTCGTTATTCTTTTGACTTGGAAGCTGAGGCCCAGACTGTAGAAAATGCTGTCCTCCATACCCTGGAGCAAGGTTATAGAACTTACGATATAATGTCTGAAGGCAGGATTCGGATGGGAACAAATGAGATGGGAGATTTGATTGCTCAAAAAATGAGAAGTTGAAGGAGCTTCCCATGTCAACAGTACAGCTTTATGATACAACTCTGAGGGATGGTGCGCAGCAGGAGGGCATTTCTTTTTCTGTCGAGGATAAGCTGAAGATTTGCCAGAAGCTGGATGAACTGGGCATTGACTTCATAGAGGGTGGCTGGCCTGGTTCTAACCCCAAGGATACCGAGTTCTTTGCCAGAGCGCAGAATTCGCGCTTGACCCGTTCAACCCTGGTGGCCTTTGGCAGCACCAGGCGCATGAATTCTCGGGTGAAAGCAGATCTTAATCTCCAGGCCTTGATTCAAGCCAAAACCAAGGTGGTCACTATCGTAGGAAAAGCCTGGGATAAGCAGGTAACCCGGGTTCTGGAAACAACGCTGGAAGAAAGCCTCAGCATGATTACAGATTCCATAAGTTACCTCAGAGCAAAAGGGCTCAGGGTTTTTTTCGATGCCGAGCATTTCTTCGATGGGTATAAGGATAATCTTGGATATGCCTTGCAGGTAGTAACGGCTGCAGCTAAAGCTGGTGCGGAATGCGTGGTCCTCTGCGATACTAATGGTGGTGCCCTGCCACAACAGATAGTAGAGGCTATTAAAGCTGTTCAAAAGGAAAGCCGTGTCCCTTTAGGTATTCACACACATAATGATGCCGAGCTTGCTGTGGCCAACTCCCTAGCCGCTGTAGAAGCGGGAGTTATTCAGGTTCAGGGGACAATGAATGGCTATGGTGAGCGATGTGGCAATGCCAATCTCTGTTCAATCATACCAACTTTGAAGCTTAAGATGGGCGTAGACTGTGTTACTGAAGTACAGCTAAGCAAGCTGAGTGATGTCTCTCATTATGTATCAGAACTGGCCAATATGCCTCATTATGACCGGTTTCCTTATGTAGGTGATGATGCCTTCACTCATAAAGCTGGAATTCACGTATCTGGCTTAATAAAATGGGAGGATAGTTACCAGCACATAAATCCGATGCTAGTAGGTAGCCGCCCGCATGTTGTTGTCTCCGAACTGGCTGGGAAGGGAAGTATTATCTTTAAAGCTAAAGAGCGTGGACTACCTGTACCTAAAGGCAAGGAAGTTGACAAGGTACTGGAGCAAATTAAGTCACTGGAGAAGCAAGGTTTTCAATATGATGTTGCCGAGGCATCCTTTGACCTTTTACTCCGTCGGGCTCAGCACAACTATCGACCACCTTTTGAACTGGTTGACTTCATGGTGGTGATCGAAAAACGACGCCGACCGCCAAGAACTGGAAATCGAGAAGAGCCATTGTCAGAGGCCACTATCAAGGTCAATGTCGATAACAGGATAGTACATACGGCTGCTGAGGGCGATGGACCAGTCGATGCTCTCGACCAGGCTCTACGTAAAGCTTTACTCCAGTTCTATCCCGACTTGGCTGATGTAAAACTTATTGATTATAAGGTACGCATCCTCGAAGAAACCGCGGGCACTGCATCGCAGGTTCGGGTGCTCATTGAATCCAGCGATGGCAGGGAAAACTGGCGGACGGTAGGCAGTTCCACTAACATCATCGAAGCCAGCTGGCTGGCCCTGGCCGACAGTATTGAGTATTGGTTGATAAAGCAGTCTGGCAAGGCATAAGGGCTG
>SOHS01000133.1 GCA_004377135.1 Dehalococcoidia bacterium
CACCATCGCTATTTACAGGCAAGCCGCCGCCAAGCTCAAAGAAGCCAGAATCGATATCTTCCTTGGCTTTGCCTTCCGGGCTAAAGCCAAGGAGTTCATAGAGAAGCAACTCTGTGCTGGTAAAGCAATCATGAACTTCAGCAATGTCGATTTGCTCTCGGGGATTCTTTACCCCAGCTTGTTCGTAAGCTTGGCGGGACGAATTTATGACCTCCTCAAAATGGAGCCAATCGAAAGCGGGTCGGTTCTGGGGAAGCAGAGCATCATGGGCTGCACCTATGCCCTTTATATAGATAGGATCATCTCTGTATTTTCTAGCCTGGCTGGCGGGAACCAAGAGGGCTGCAGCACCGCCGTCACTATTGCCACAGCAATCAAAAAGACCCAGAGGCCAGGCGATAATAGGAGCATTCATCACCTGTTCCAAGGTTACTTGGTTGTGGAAATGCGCCTTGGGGCAAAGGCTGCCGTTATAATGATTCTTAACCGCAATCTTGCCAATGGTGCGTTTACCTTCTTCAGGGCTCAGTCCGTAATTGTAGAAATATCGAGTGGCGATCATGCCAAACGAGCCCGGCGCAGTACGGCGTGCCTCCAGTACTGTGCTCATGCCCCGTCCGGTTCCTAGGCCAGGGAAGCCAGTATCCTTGAGTTTCTCTACACCCAATGCAAGAACTAAATCGTACATACCACAAGCGACACCGAAACAGGCATTCCTTAGAGCCTCATGCCCAGTGGTGCACCAATTCTCCACCCGGCTCATGGGTATGCCGTGTAGCTTCAATGGTCCCGCCAGATGAGTACAGCCAATGCCGACCACCGGTTGGGTGACACTCCCGTACCAGCAAGCCTGAATATCCTTGGGATCGATCCCAGCATCTTCGTAAGCCTCATAAGCTGCTTCTATAACCAGGTCATCAAGTCCAGCGTCCCATCTTTCGCCAAACTTAGTGCAGCCCATACCAATAATGGCAACTTTATCCTTGATACTCTCCATTTCTCTATCCTCCCTTGGTTATTAGCTCACGACTCTCCCTTCTCCTCACCTTCGTAAACTTCTGGAAATATTTCCCTTCTCCTAAACCTTTGCCAGTCCGGCTTCTTTTTCTCCCAGAATGCGTTCTTCCAGTGTTCAGCTTCCTCCGAAGCATAATATTTCCAGAGATACTGTGCTGAAACTGCCTCTATGCCCCGCATATAGGTAGTTGCAGCGTTGAAGCATGCTTTGATGCCAGCTATAGCTCCAGGACTTTTCTCCAATATCTCATCACACCATTTGTCCACTTCTTCTTCCAACTTATCTGCTGGCACTACCTTGTTCACCAGTCCCATCTCCAGGGCTTCTTTAGCAGTATATCGGCGGCAGAGATACCAAATTTCCCTTGCTTTCTTTTCTCCCACCACCGTCATTAAATCAATAACTCCTACCCCCGGGTCAAAACTTCCCACCAAGGGACCGACCTGCCCAAAGACGGCATTTTCTGAAGCTATGGAGAGGTCACAAATCTGCTGATAGACTTGCCCCCCTCCTATGGCATAACCATTCACTGCTGCGATAACCGGCTTGGGCATCTCCCGTATCAGGGTTTTGACCATTAAATCCTTCTCTAACATTCCCTTCCGATAGCCGGCTTTTGCTTCCTTGGCATCGCCACCGGTACAAAATGCCTTATCACCAGCGCCAGTAAACACCACCACGCCTACGGTAGCATCATTTGCCGCATCCTCGAAAGCTTTTATCAGTTCATCCTGAGTGGAGGTAGTAAAAGCGTTATATGCCTCAGGTCTGTTTATGATTACCCTGGCTACTCCGGGCTTCTTTTCATAGACGATATCCTTGAAATCAAACCCTGTTACCTTTTTCCATTTTCGCTCTGCCATTGCTCATCCTTTCATCTTGATATTTCACCTTATAGGTCGGCACTTCCAAAAATAGTTGTACATGCCCGCACCTTCATATAGCCTCCTAAAAGTCATCTCTACGGGCATATCCACCTTTACCTCGCCGGGGTCACAATCCGTCATAGGAAGATACGCTCTGGTATTTTGGTAGTCAAACTCTATCCCTATCTGGGGTATTGTGGGGTCGTCACTTCTGCCAGCGAGGTTATCCAGGGTAAAAGTAAACACCTTGGCTTTTCTATCCGAGAGCCTGACTTCCTCAAAATTATCCTTACTTCGGCAGTTGTAGCAAACCCTTTCTATGGGGAAAGTGACGGTACCACAATTCTTGCACTTGCTACCGTGCATGCGAATGGCCCAGTTGCGCTCCCTCCAGCTAGTGGTCGCTGCCGGAAAGAGCCTGAACGGTTCACCAGGTTGAGGCTCTAACAGTCCTCTATAGCTGAGATATCTTGCATAGCTAGAGAAGGGTCTTTTGGAGTTCAAGTATCCCTTCACACCTCTTCTGTTACCCTTGACCTTTTCAATTTCTTCCGTCACGCTGAGCAGGAAGGCGTCGCAACCACTACCATAGCTAGCCACCAGGATTTTGTCACCAGCCTTAGCTTCCTCCAGAGCAGCCACAAGCATAAGCAAAGCGTGCGCACAACCCGTGATGCCTACATTGCTGATAAGCAGGTCTTGAAGCTGCATCTTGACGTCAAACCCCAGGCGGCGCGCCAGCCCTTGCTGCGCCCTTGAAGTGGGAGCATAAAGCACAGCTTTGGTGATATCCTTGACAGAAAGTGCTTTCTTTCGCAGTAAGCCTGAAATTGCCTTCTCCATATTCTCTGTATAGCCGTGCTCAATGATGAAGCGGTCTTCCCAAGATTGGACATAGCTATCTTTGTCTAGTCTCCACACATCGTATAGTTCGTTGGATAAAGAATGGCTGCCTTCCATCATGACGGCGGGTTTGGCAGTATTGCCAATCAGCAAGGCTGCTGCAGCATCACCGAAGGTCTGTTCATGGTTTGACCGGGGATAACCTATGCGGCAATCAGAGGCGGTCACTAAGACTTGGCTGGCAGAGCCACTGACTACGGCATCTAATGCTGCTCTGAATCCCTCCGTCGCTGCCCTCAAGCTGTTGCCAAAGTCAGCGGTGATAATTTCCGGTCTTAAGTCGGCAGCCATGGCCACCAAGGTAGAGCATTCCTTCTCCTTATAGGGCGAGGTAGTGGAGGCAAAATATAGGCCATCTACCTTCTCCCGTTTCAAGCCAGCTAAACAATCAATCGCAGCCTCACTTGCCATGGTGATAGTGTCTTCATCGTTGTTGGCCACACTCCTTTCACCCCTAGTTGAGGCGCTTCCCCAAGCCTCGGCGATAGCATCTCGAGCGAGCCGCCATAACGGTATGTAGGCACCGTATGAAATAATGCCAGCCATGAATTGAATCCTCCCTTATTTTTACTCGTCGAATCCCCGTCCCGCCTTCCTATCAAAATCCCCATCTCCGACTTTTGACAGCCAATTTGCTGGTGTACCTCAGCCTGCATATAGATTATGCCCCTTGCACTGGGGTTGTCAATGGTGAAGGTCTTACAGCATTGCCTGCCCTGTAGTGCAAGGCTTTTTTTGCCTACAGTAGATTTGAGCAGCAGCTGGTCGGGGTGCCTAGGAATGTTTTAACACGAACAAGATTCTGTATATGCTATCCCAAGTAGAGTATCCTATTGCAGCTATTGCACTGGATTAGATCTCCGGCTTTAGCCTTTTGCCATTGACTCGTGGGCACGGCGATGTGGCATCCCTGGCATTTTCCCCTTTCCACTTTTACTACAGCTTGTCCCCTTGTTAGCCTGATTCGCTCATAAGTGTTGAGGGCTTCAGAGTCAAGTTGCTGCGCCAGTACACCACGGTCCCTTTTGAGTCTGGCAAGTAGAGCTTCAATTTCGCTTTTCCTTTGCCCAAAAGTTACTTGCCTCTGCTCCCACTCCCGTTTCAATCTTTCAATCTCTTCGATGGTAGTTTTTACATTGGCTTCTATCTCTTCCACCTGGCTCATTAATCCTAAGAGAGCATCTTCTTTCGGCCTAATTTGGCTCTTAAGGCCCTTGACTTCTTTCTCAAGGTTAACCAATTCTTTGGGATCCTTGGATGTGCCACTATAAAGTTTGCTATCAATCTGCCTGACTTTCTCTTGAAGATCTTCCAGTTCCCATTCAGAACTCTTTTGCTTTCTCCTCACGTCTTCCAGTTGTTCTTTATGTGAAGCAAGCTTAGATTCGGCGACAACCAAGGCCTTATTGTCACTTAACTGATGTTCAACCTCACTTAGCTCTTGTTGCTTCCTTTGAAGCTCTAGGTCAAGCTGCTGCAACTTGTAAAGTTGCCCTGTTAAAGTCATGCTAGGGCTTATTGTAGAAATGAAGTGGGGACATTGTCAAAAATGTAGGCAGCTTCCTAGGGGAATAGAAAGCTAAACTTCCACAATCCTGGGATTTACACGGTGTTTTTCGACAGCGACAATGGCGTCTATCTGGGATACAATTTCATCAAGCTTATTTTGGTGGCTTGTTATCACATAATCGAAAAGCGGCAGGCTTTTTATTTCCCCTTTAACCTTTTCCAACCTCAGAGCCAAATCTGTTGAGGACTCGCTACGCCGTCTTCTCAACCTCTTTTCTAGTTCTTCCACCGAAGGAGGCATCAGGAAAATAAATACTGCCTGGGGCAGGATTTCCTTAATAGTAGCGGCACCCTGAACATCTACTTTGACTATTGCGTCTATTCCTTTGTATAAAGCTGCAGTTATTTCGTTTTTTGGCACACCATAGTAATTGTCATAGACATTAGCCCACTCCAGGAACTGGTGTTTATCTATCATTTGTTGAAATTCTTTTCGGGAAAGGAAGTGATAATCCACTCCATTCTTTTCCCCGGCACGCTTAGGACGTGTAGTAGCGGTAATGACATAGTGAAAGGGACGCCCCAATTTTTTCATCCTGGCAAGCACGGCATCCTTACCTACTCCCGAAGGTCCAGAAAGAACGACGAGGAGAGGTCGAGAGCTCTTGTCGCCTCTTCGCTTCGTTCGAAGCTTCGACTCAAGGCTTTGGGCAGGCACTTCACAGCTCAACTTTTTCCTCAGACAGCATGGATGCAGTGACTAACCTGTGAGCGATGGTCTCCGCTGTCACGGCAGCCAACACCATGTGACCAGTATCAAAAAGAATGGCCGTCTTGGCTTTTCTGCCATGAGTAGCGTCAATTAAAAGTCCCTTTTCTCTTACTTCCCGAAGGAGTCGTTTGATTGGTTGTTGATTTATGGAAAGGAAGGCAATTGCCCTATTTATAGCTACGACACTACCAAAACCGATATGAACTAATTCTGTAGACATGCTGCCCCTCCTAACTTAAGTCCTGAATTCTAATTCTAGGTGACCGCAAAACTCCTGGTAATTCACCTCACTTCAGAAGACCCTGTCTTTGTCTATATTGCTTCAACATTGTTTATCATTTAGAATTCCGTGCTCAGGATTTATCAGTATTTAGTCCTTGTTGCAAAGTCTGCCAGAAGGCGGGGTAGGATACCTGTGCCACCTGGGCATGCTTGATGGTCGTTTCCCCTTTAGCTACCAAGCCGGCTATTGCCAGGCTCATCGCCAATCGGTGGTCAAAATAGCTATCAACCTCTGTGCCCGACAAAGGTCTGCCACCATAGATGACCATACCATCCGGCAAAGGTTCAATTTTAGCACCTAGACGTGAAAGCTCACTTGCTACAGTGGCAATCCTGTCTGATTCCTTTACCCTCAGCTCCCCGGCATCCCTGATCACAGTTTTTCCTCTAGCAACACAGCCAGCCACGGCTAACACGGGAATCTCGTCAATGAGACGAGGGATAATATCGCCACCGACCTCTATTCCCTTTAACTCGCTAGATTCTACCACAATATCGGCTAAAGGTTCACTAGCTTCCGTTCGCTTGTTAGCTATTTTCAGCCTGGCTCCCATAGCCAGGAGAATATCGATGATTCCCGTTCGTGTCGGGTTAATTCCACAGCCTCTTATCACTATCCTGGCGTTACGGTGAATGGCTCCGGCGACTAGAAAGTAGGCTGCTGAGCTGATATCACCCGGGATGCGAAGGTTAACAGAAACTAAGGGGCTGCCCAACGGCAGCAAGGAAATCGAATCTCCCTGGCCTTCCAAACTGGCTCCCATCCGTTTAAGCATCCTTTCCGTATGATCCCGGGAAGGGATTACCTGGTGCAAGATCGTATTCCCGTGGGCAAAAAGACCGGCTAGTAGCATAGCTGACTTAATTTGAGCACTAGGAACAGGCAAGGTAAAGTCTATACCATGTAACTTTTTCCCCATAATGACCAGAGGAGCAAAGGAATCCCGCTCCCTTCCCCAGATCTCAGCACCCATCAATCTCAGTGGCTCAATCAACCTGCCCATGGGACGTTTACGAAGAGAGACATCCCCGGTAATAACAGATAGGAAAGGCTGGCCGGAAAGAAGCCCGCCCAGAAGGCGCATCGTAGTGGCGCTATCCTGGGCATTAAGCACATTGCTGGCCTCCTTAAGACCATCTTCGCCAGTTCCCGAGACTAATAGAGTCGGTGAGTCCCGCGATCCTTGTCTGTCAATTTTCACTCCCAGGGCTCTCAGACACCTAATTGTGGCTAGGCAATCTCCCCCCGGAGCGAAATTATCAATCTCGGCTTTACCTTTGGCTAAGCTATTTAAGATTACAGCCCGGTGAGAAATAGACTTATCACCTGGTAGAACTACCTCCCCTTCCAACCTGGGACAAGGCTTGATGGTTCTTGTCTCGGCTCTTGGCGAAGACGACCTTAAGTCGACAAATTGTTCAGCCATTCTTGCCTTGCTTTGTTAGCCTCAGTTAAGGCTTGCTCTAAGCGTTTATCCCCTTCAGCCACCAGCTGGCGATACTTCTCCAATTCCTGATTGAATTTATCCATCCAATTAACTATAGCTTCCTTATTGCTAAGGCAGACATGGGAATTCACCTCGGGATTCCCCGAAGCCAGGCGAGTAAGGTCGTGATAGCCA
The DNA here is from genome assembly GCA_004377135.1 of Dehalococcoidia bacterium. Taxonomy (GTDB): domain Bacteria; phylum Chloroflexota; class Dehalococcoidia; order GIF9; family AB-539-J10; genus RBG-13-51-36. The sequence goes on from SOHS01000133.1 coordinate 6,973, forward strand.
GAAGCCGCCAGTTTGGACATTTTAGACCAGGAATGATTCTTGGTAGTCAGCGATACCAGGGCTGCCGAGAGCAACATAGGCAGATGACTAATGCCAGCTACCAGTTTGTCATGTTCCTGAGCATCAACTAGAAGGGGTATGGCTCCCAGCTTCTTGACCATGTCTTTCACCGTATCCATCGATTTTGATGAAGCTTTCTCCGATAAGGTGAGACAATAAGTGCACCCCCGAAATAATTCAGCTTCAGCAGCCTGGATGCCATAAGTTTCCTTCCCGGCCATGGGGTGTCCGCCAACGAAGTCCACCGTTGGCGGCAGTATTTCCCCGGCCCACTTCATAACCTGGACTTTTGTGCTGGCGGTATCGGTAACAATGCAAGCAGATGGAAGATAGGGAGCTATCTCGGAGAAGATTTCCTTTACCGCCAGAACCGGTGTGGCGATGATGACAAAATCAGTTTGCTTTACCGCATCCTTCAAGTTGGTTTCGCCGCGGTCAATAGCACCTAAACTTAAGGCATTGGCTACAGTTTCCTGCCGACGGCTACAGCCGACTACTTCACACCCAGGCTTCTTCCCTTGCCTTAAAGCTAACCCGATTGAACCGCCGATTAGCCCTAAACCGATGATGGTAACCAGCACGTTACCATTATAGCAGTGCAAGGCT
>SOHS01000078.1 GCA_004377135.1 Dehalococcoidia bacterium
AGCTTACGAGTGCGGGCAAATACCAGACTACGAATCTCTTTTTGAACAAGCTCTCCGAGAAGAAAAGCCGCCTCACTGTTGGAACTGCGTCGGCCGGTCTTAGCCTCATCAATGATAGGCGGATTCCAAAAAGTGAAGTATTTCTCGCCATGAGGTGAGCCATCTTCAACAATGGACTCAAAAGGCAAGCCGACGATATTTTGAGCATGCTCTTCGGGATTGGCTATGGTGGCCGAGCAGCAAATAAACTGGGGGCTAGAGCCATAAGCAGAACAAAGCCGCCGCAACCTCCGCAGGACATTGGCTACGTGAGAGCCGAAAACCCCTCGATAAATATGGGTCTCATCTATTACGACATATTTGAGATTGCGAAACAGTCTGGACCATGATTGGTGGTTGGGCAAAATGCCCAGATGGAGCATATCCGGGTTAGTAAGCACTATATTTGCCCTTTTTCTTATGTTTGCTCTCTCGTTCTGTGGTGTATCACCATCGAAAGTGGCTACAGCTCCTGGGGATAGAAGTTGGGAGAGTTCCTTCGTTTCGCCCAGGATTTGTTTTAAGCTACGTAGCTGATCCTGGGCCAGAGCTTTCGTAGGGAAGATATAAAGAGCACGGCTGTCCTTATTATGTAAAAGCGCATCCAGCGTGGCTAAGTGATAGCACAGTGTCTTGCCACTGGCACTGGGCGTGGCTATTATCACATTTTTACCAGCCAGGATGGCATTCAAGGCCTTTGCCTGGTGGCTATAAAGGGCTGATATACCCAGGAACTCCAAACATGTTTGAAGGGCAGAGTGAAGGGGGTTATCAAGTTTGCCAGTCAGAGCGGCTTGCGGGTGAATGCGTTCAATATGGACGACCTGCTGGCGATAATCAGGCAGACTGACAAGGTGATGGAGAAAGGCAGCAGCATCCATCAGGGAAAAGTTTCTATTTCCGAACTCAATAACTCTACGTCGGGGTAGTTCTGGGCAACGAACTTTACGACATTGGCCAGAGTCTCATCGGCATGCCTTCTGTGGTTGCTAACGCAGGCTACGCCTAAAGTGGCTAATTGCCATAAATTCTGATTATCCACCTCGGCTACGGAAACCTTATACCTGTTTTGTAGCCGGGTGGTTATAGACTTAATTACCTGTCTCTTACCCTTAAGTGAGTGGTTCTCAGGTAGGCGAAGCTTAATTTGACACACACTGACGTGCATTGTTTGTTCCCCCTTCTTATTTCTCTCCTTTCGAGGAAGAACTTAGGTAGGAGTTATAATCCCTTTCTAATGATATAAACGACGAGGTCAGCAAGACGACAGCTATAGCCCCACTCATTGTCATACCAGGCTAACACCTTTATCAGGTTGTCATCAATAACCATAGTGCTTAAGGCATCGAAGATAGCGCTGGCGGGATTGCCCTTAAAATCCGAGCTCACTAGTGGCTTGTCACAATATTCCAGAATTCCCTTAAGCTCTCCGTCAGCAACCTTACGAAAGCCATCGTTAATCTCTTCGGCGCTCACCTTTTTGTTTAAGTCGGCGACGAAGTCAACGACGGACACCACCGAAGTGGGCACCCTGAGGGCAATCCCGTGTAATTTGCCCTGAAGTTCCGGGATGACCACGCCCACAACACGAGCGGCGCCGGTAGTGGTGGGTATAATGTTGGTGCCAGCAGACCTTGCTCGGCGCAGGTCGCGGTGAAACACATCCAGTATCTTTTGGTCGTTGGTATAAGCGTGGACGGTAGTCATTAATCCGTGAACAATGCCAAAGTTTTGGTGAAGGACTTTAACTACCGGGGCAATGCAATTAGTGGTGCAGGAACCGTTGGATATAATGCGATGGTCGGCCGGGTCATATTGCCCTTCATTGACCCCAAGAACGATAGATATGTCCTCTTCTTGAGCCGGTGCTGAGATAATTACTTTCTTAGCACCGCCTTGAAGATGAGCAGTAGCCTTGCTCGCATGGGTGAAAAGCCCTGTAGATTCAATCACGATATCCACCCCGTAGTCTCGCCAGGGAATTTTCCCAGGGTCGCGCTCAGCTAAAACCTTTATCTCCCTGCCATCAATTACGATGCAATCATTTTTAGCTTCCACCTTACCGGGGTAGATGCCGTAATTGCTATCATACTTAAAAAGATGGGCATTGGTTTTAGCGTCGGTAAGGTCATTCACCGCCGCTGCCTCCACCTTATCGCCACAACGCTGGATAATTGCCTTCAGTGCTAACCTGCCAATACGCCCGAAGCCATTGATCCCTACTCTTGTTGCCATTCCTTTACCTCCTTTTCTTGCTAGTCTTTAGCCAAATATAAAGAAGCTCCATCCATATCGACATTGCCCACCATGTCTTCTTCTATCAAAAGCTTAAGATGGGCCAGGGTCTCGGTAACAGCCATTCGCTTGTCCCAGACTGCCAAATCTTGAAAGGTACTTCTTCCCTCGTTGGCCATCCAGGGGATTTGCTGAGCTATCTCGTAGGCTGTCTTTAAACCATTGCGCAGAGACTGCATGATGGCCCTCTTCCTTTCCTCGTGATGCTGGAGTATTTTTTCTATTATCAGTCCTAAGGCGTTGAACATCGGCCCATGTCCCGGGAGAATAAAATGAACCTTAAGGCGCTCTAGTTTTTTAAGGGAAGAAATATAGTTGCCCAGGGGGTTATCGCCAGATTGGGGATTGAGGCCAACATGGGGAGTGGTGTCATACAAGACATGGTCGCCGGTGAGAATAAACCTCCTCTCTCGTTCATAAAGGCAGATATGTCCTGGCGAGTGCCCCGGCGTCCATAACACCTCAAATTCGAAAGAGTCGTTGGAAATTGTGTCGCCATCTTCTAGCATAACTTCAGGCGCATCCGGAGTGACATATTTATTCATCCATAACGAAGCCTCTTTTAACTGAGGCAATTCATTATCGGGAACGCCATTCTGCCGAAGTAGCTCTTCAGTCTTTTTAATCAGGTTAGCGAAATCTTTATATCTAGGAGAGATAAAACCTGCATCAATTCTGTGAATAGCTACTTGGGCCCCGCAAATCTGTTTTATCTTGCTTGACAATCCATAATGGTCGGGGTGGATATGGGTGATAACTACTTTTGTGATGTCTCGAAGCTTGAGGTTTGCTGCTTTTATTCCTTCCTGAAGAGCCCAGAGTGATTCCTGGCTGTCCCAGCCGCTGTCAACCAGTATATGACCATCGCCGCCTTCAATTACATAAACATTGGTATACCATGATGCATCCCCAGGACAAGGACTTTTTATTTGATGAACACCGTTTAATACCTGCATTATTTTATCCTCTCCAAATTATATAACGCCTTTTTACCAGGGTATTGTGCAGCCTTTCCTAAATCTTCTTCTATCCTGAGGAGGCGATTGTACTTAGCCAGTCTCTCGCTGCGACAAGGGGCGCCAGCTTTAATGAGTCCGGCATTGCTGGCTACTGCGAGGTCAGCAATAGTAGTATCTTCGGTCTCGCCAGACCTATGGCTGATAATGGTTGTCCACCCAGCCTTCTGTGCTCTTCTGATAACAGCCAGGGTTTCACTGAGCGTGCCTATTTGATTTACCTTAATGAGGATTGAATTGGAGGCCTTTTGGGCAATGCCTTTTTCCAGGCGTTCCATGTTGGTAGCATAAAGGTCATCGCCGACAAGATGAGTCTGTTTTCCTAGTTGAGCAGTGAGCAGTGACCAGCCTGCCCAATCATCCTCAGCCAGCCCATCCTCAATGCTGATGACAGGATAGTCCGAGGTTAACTTGACATAATAGTCAATCATCTCTGTGGAACTGAGGGTAACACCTTCTTGGGAGAGGACATATTTCCCATGAGCACTGTGATGCTTCCCTCCCTGGTAGAAAGTGCTGGCAGCTGGATCCAGGGCTATAAATAAGTCCTGGCCAGCTTTATAGCCAGCCATGTCGATGGCTGATAATATCAGCTCCAGTGCATCCTTATTAGAGGGTAGCCGGGGAGCAAAGCCGCCTTCATCACCCACATTGGTGCTCAATCTCTTATCTTCAAGCACTTTGTGCAGGGCGTGATATACTTCGCTGCTTATTTGCATGGCTTGATTGAAATTGGCGGCGCCCACGGGCATTATCATAAATTCCTGAAAATCGGTAGAGCCTCGGGCATGCTTACCCCCATTTAGAATATTCAACATGGGGACAGGCAATAGGTTAGCTGTTGCCCCTCCTAAATAACTGTATAAAGGAATACCCCGGAAGCTGGCTCCGGCCTTGGCTACGGCAAGAGATGTCCCCAATATGGCATTAGCCCCCAGTCGGGCTTTATTAGCAGTGCCATCGAGTTCAATGAGTCGCTGGTCAATAGTTTCCTGCTCTAGAGCGGACATTCCCGCCATTGCTGAAGCGATTTCACCATTGACGTGTTCTACAGCTTTTAGAACGCCGAGCCCCCAATATCTACTTTTATCACCATCCCGAAGCTCCACAGCCTCATGTTTTCCGGTGCTCACTCCTGAGGGGACAGCAGCGATGCCCGTGGTGCCATTAACCAACACCACCTCTACCTCTACAGTAGGATTGCCCCGGGAATCGAGAATCTCTCTTGCCTTTACACTTTTGATGCTTGCTATTTCCATTCCCTTCCCGTCATTGCGAGCGTAGCGAAGCAATCTTATAATTTCTGCGCCTCTTAGCCAAGGAAGTTGCTTTATCCACCGCTTCAGTAGCACTCTGAACTTTGATGATGGAATCATCCTCTCGCCCGTTTCGTGACAGCGACCAGGTATTTAATCCGATGACTGGAATCCCGCTCTTCAGAGCATGAGCAATTTCGCTTAGCGTTCCATAACTTCCGCCAATGGCAATCACTGCCTGAGCCGACTTTACCACCGCCACATTTCTGGCCTCGCCTATGCCAGTCACCACGGGAATATCTACCCAGGGATTTGCCATGCTTGAATCTTGTCCAGGTAAAATGCCGATAGTTGAGCCACCTTTTGACTTAGCTCCGCGACAAGCAGCTTCCATCACACCACCCAAGCCGCCGCATACTATAGTGGCACCTTGCTGTGCTAAAAGTTCCCCGACACTTTCAGCCAGCTTGGCTTCCTCTGGGGAGCAGGAAGAATCCCCGATAACAGAGATAATCATTTCGTAGCTTAGTATATTATATTATCACACAGCCCTGAGTCCCTGCGAATTGCATTGTAGCACGATTTCATCCCGTAGAGGAAAACATGAGAGCTATGAGGGATTATCGAACGAGCCGCCCTTTTGTGCAGAGCTAGGCCGATGGTGGAGGAAAGACACTATTGCCATACATAGGACTTGTGCCTGTGTTCTACCCATTTATCCAGTCCAAACTTTTTGATCGTCCTTAAGTTCTGTCGGGGAGAATCACCGTGAATTGCTCCCAAAGCCTCAAATCTCCGGCAGCTTTCAAATTCAGCGCATTGCCAGCAACCGTCAAAGCCTTTCTTCAGGCAGCATTCTAGAATCCCACAGGAGAAAGTGGCGCACCCTCCACCTACTCGACAAGGACTGTTACATTGTAGAGCGACTATCGCTTCTAGAACTTCACAACACTCCTCATAGTGCTCAAATTGCTTAACAGCGTCGAATTGCATCGCCGAACTGCCTTTAATCTTGGCGTATTTACCGAATTCCATGTTGCGAAGTTCACTTAATAATTCTCTTGCCAGATCTGAGGCTCTGTTGCGATAGCGAATGCAGTCACCACAATACAATCCACAATATGCGGTTAGTTCAATTCCTTCAGTCATATACAATGAACCTCCTATTTTAAGGCGAACAATAAGTCTCTATGATCAACTATCGAAGCTGATACCGCTGATTGTATTTTACAGAACATAGTTATGTGCTTGCCACTTCCAATTCAATGCATCTGGTACCTGCCTGAGATGTTGCCAAGAAAGCCTACCAAAGACCGTCGGTCATCTTCCCTATAAGCTTGCGGCCAAATACAGGTCCTGCTCTACTACTGTTCTCAGCTACTTCGGTAATGAGCTACGGGGTAACTTCCTTTTTGAGTAAATCGCGAACCTCTTGTCTGAGTTTTTCTTCTGCCAGGGTAAATCCAAAATCCATATCATCCTCCTGACTGTTATGTTGGTGTGTCATAACTCAGTTTATGCTGACTATTACGTCCGTATAGTTATAATATACTGCCAAAGTAAGAAATTTAACTCTTGAAGATAGGCTTACGCCTGTCTACGAAAGCCTGTATCCCTTCTTTTCCGTCTGGGTGCTCCGCACAACTACAAAGTCCTAGGCGCTCTCGCTCGATGTGTGCTTCGAAGGCAGTATTGAATGAATCCGTAAGTAGTTGCTTTGCCCAGCCGAAGGAATTGAGCGAGCTATTACTCAATTCGTGAGCCATATTCACTGCTTCCTTCAGAGCATGCCCATCATCTACAACTCTGGTCACCAGTCCCCAGGTCAATGCCTTCTCAGAGGAAATAGGAGCATCAAATCCAGCTATTTCCAAAGCACGTGCCAAGCCCACAATCCTGGGAAGCGTGAAGGTGCCTCCACCATCGATGCAAAGCCCGTTTGATGTATAAGCTTGCCTCAAAGTAGCAGACCGAGCCATGACGCGAAAGTCACAAGCTAGTGCCAATGAAAATCCACCACCGGCTGCAATCCCGTTAATGGCTGCTATAACCGGTTTAGGCATCCGGCGAATCTCCAGTATTGCCTGATGAAAACTCGCCGCCAACTTGTGAAAGGCAACAGAAGGACCAAGTGGGAACTCGGATACCCATTTAATGTCACCGCCGGCACAAAATCCTTTACCCTCACCCGAGATCACCACGCCTCGTACGTTATCATCGACGGCAAGCATAATAACGTGGCGTGCAAAATGCTCGATCATATCATGATCGAAAGCATTGAACACTGCCGGGCGGTTTAGAATTAGCTTGGCTATCCCGTCATCCTCTGTCATTGTTATCGGGTCTAACATACTCTTAACCTCCTTTTTCACGTCTCTATTTTGCTGTCACCACTTAATTTTAAAGATAATCTCACAGGTCCCGTTGCAGTTACTGGTGTCTTTCTCGTTTATCACCTCTCCATCAAGTCCCATAGCCTGGCACCAGGAATCGAATCTCAGCTTTGCCGCACACTGATGAATGGCTGTAGTTCCCGCCTTATTCACCATCTTATGGACATAACATTCCAGTACATGTCCCACGAACGTGTTATTGTCCACTACCTTAAACTCATACTTGTGTTCTTCGGGGAAATAGAGAGGAGAGGCAAGCTCCATTAATGCTTGTAGATCCTTTATATTCCTGACCTCACCAAAGTCGGTCTCGGCTAGCAGTTGTTTTATTTCCGTTCTGGCTATGGACTTGGCTACGGCGAGATTCAGTTTGGTGGCAGTATCGAAGCCAAATTGCTCCACTGATTTTAGAAACCACCTGCCATCATGTAGCAGCCATATATTACGCAGCAGTTTTTCCTTTTGCTCAGGTGTAAGCTTAACTTTCTTTGAACTCATACCCCAATAACTCTCCTTGCATGTAATCTGTTTAACTATTTGTCAAAACCAAAAGTAAATTCCCTGAAACATCTGCCGTCGGTGTGCATCATGCAACCTTCCACCTGCGGAGAAACGCTGTACTTTAT
>SOHS01000074.1 GCA_004377135.1 Dehalococcoidia bacterium
TAGGTCTGGGATTTGTTGCTATCGGCAAAGCTATTTTTTTGCTTCTAGGCATTGAGGTAGCTGATTTCTTAATGGCTGGCGGCATCATTTTGCTGATTTTGGCCATCAGGTATTTAATCACCGGTAAGGCGGTAGAAGCCGAGGATGTATCAGCCTCCGAGATGATAGGCGTTGTGCCTCTAGGCACTCCTATGGTTGTCGGGCCAGCGGTACTTGCTACTTTGCTATTGCTTATGAGCCAGTATCGTATCCCCATTGTGATTTTGTCCTTTATTCTTAATCTAGTGATACAGTGGGTGCTTTTCAGGCAAGCTGACCGAATTGTCAATTTTCTGGGACGTACCGGCGTGAACGCTATATCTAAAATAGTTATGTTACTTTTAGCTGCTATTGCTGTAAAGATGATTCGCGAGGGCTTTATGACAATTTTGGGCTGAAATCTGCCATGAAGGGATGCGACGAGGTTCAAACCTCATTGACACTTGGGGGATCATTATTATCAATATAGACATAAAGCCAAAGTTTTAGCTCAAATACAGGAAGAATCTAGCCCACTTGTTAACGATCAAGACGACAAAAATCTTAAAAAGCTATTGACATATTCGTAATATATAATGTATATCCAACATAAGGAGGTTATTATGTTTTGTTCTCAATGTGGTGCGGAAAATCCTGAGGGTGCTAAGTTTTGCTCCAAGTGTGGCGCTGGGCTGGGTGTTGCTGCAACGCCAGCTGAAGGTGCAGCTACGCCAGAAGCGGAGAGTAGCACAGGTTTGTCAGCCAATGTAGCCGGGCTTCTTTGCTACGTGGCTATGTGGATAACGGGAATAGTTTTCATCGTCCTTGAAAAGAAAAGTATCTTCGTTAAATTCCATGCCTGGCAATCCATCATGACATTTGGTGTACTGACAGCAGCGCATCTTATTTTATACACAATGCTCAGGGCGATTGCTTTAGCGACTTTTTTGCCTGGCCTAGCAATTTTTGCTGGAGTGCTTGGCACTATTATTTGGATCCTGATGGCCATATTGTGGATCATCCTTATCATCCAGGCAGGCGCAGGCAAAATGTGGAAGGTACCCTGGGCAGGCGACTGGGCTGAGAAGCAAATCAGCAAGTAAAGTTTTAAGGACTCAGTGCCCAAGCCTGATAAATCAGGCAACTAAGGCTAGCTTTTTGGCGTCGCTGCTGTAGGGTTTTTCCTCGGGAAACTCTGCTTCTGTTATACCATAGTAATATAGGCAGCCATTGCGTGCGCTGTAAAAATTTGATATTTTACCCATGCCTTGGCGTAAAAATCTCCTTTAGAGATTAAGTGGGGGGTGGTATAATAAGATTTAATATATGGGTTCTGAGGTTTTTTACCGCAAGTGGCGACCACAGACTTTAAGTGAGGTGCTGGGACAAGAGCCTATAACTCAGACTCTGCGTCATGCTGTGGAGGGTGGGAAAATAGCTCATGCTTATCTTTTTTGTGGTCCGCGAGGTACAGGCAAAACCAGTACAGCGCGTATCTTAGCCAAAGCAGTCAACTGTCCTAATCAATCAGGTGGCGAGCCGTGCAATGCCTGCGATATATGTTGTTCAATCACCGAGGGCAGGGCTTTAGATGTAATAGAGATAGACGCCGCCAGTAATCGTGGCATTGACGAAATCCGCAGTCTGAGGGAAAAGGCAAACTACGCCCCTAGTCTCGCTCGCTATAAGGTATATATCATAGACGAAGTCCACATGCTTACCGAGGCGGCTTGCAATGCCTTGTTGAAGACATTGGAGGAACCACCTGGGCATGTAATCTTTGTTTTAGCTACCACGGAAGCACACAAAGTCATAGCCACCATAGTCTCGAGATGTCAGCGGTTTAATTTTCATCGTCTGCGACAAAGCGAGATAATAGATAAACTCAAGCTAATATGCGAGAGGGAAGAGATTCACATCAAGCCTGGTGCCTTAGGGCTTATTGCTCGTGCCGCTACCGGGAGTCTTCGAGATGCTGAAAATATTTTACAGCAGATGATTGCTTACTATGGCAACCAAATTGAGCTAGACCAGGTTCAAGCGGAGCTTGGTATTAGCTGGGATTCGCGGGTTAGACAACTAGCACGATGTGTGGTCAATAGGGATGTGGCTGCTGGGCTTAAAGTTATAAATAGCCTCAATAGCGATGGTGTTGACCTCCGTCAGTTTAATGTGGGCCTGGTAGAATACCTTCGAGGATTGTTACTATCTAAATCGCGATGCGAAGAAGCTCTGGATGTTACCAGCGAAGATTTAGCTGAGATGGGAAGCCTTGCGACCGATGCTACTCTGGATTACCTGCTTAAGGTAATTAAGTCATTCTCTAGCATAGATTTTCGAAGTGATGATTACTCCGCTTTGCCCTTAGAATTGGCTTTACTGGGTTGTGCTTTGTCTCCACCTACAGGACAAGAGCAGCTAACTACAACTAAACCTGTGGAGGCAGCGGACGATACTGAGATAACCGAGTCATTAGAGGAAGCTGAGGTTTCTGTGGCACTGGATCCCGACAGAGTCGAGACTGAGGTTCCCAGCGAAGAGATTTCCCAGGACATTGATTGCCTCCGTAGCCGCTGGAGGGAGTTCATTGAATCTTTACGAGGGGAAGGTTCCAGTGGCAATTTGGACGCCTTTTTACGCAGCGCCTGCGACCCTGTAGCTCTTGAGGATGATACACTGGTGTTGGGTTTTTATTATTCCTTCCATAAGGAGAAAATCGAAGACGCCAAATATCGACATCTGGTAGAGAAAAAGCTTCAGGAGATCTTTGGTCGGCCCTATAAGATACGGTGTATTTTAGTTGATTCTAAAAGGGAAGTTTCGTCCCAGGCAAGGACGCAAAACCCGGTAATTAAAGCTGCTCTGGAGATGGGAGCCAGGATTAGTGAGGAGGAGCTGTAGTCCTGAGCGAAGCCGCAGGAAAGGAGACAGATGGATAAATCAATATTACGTCAAGCCCAGCAACTTCAGGCAAAGTTGGCTAAAGCTCAAGAAGAATTGGGCAGCATTACCGTGGAAGCTACCAGTGGAGGTGGTGCCGTCAAAGTGGTAATTGACGGACACCAAAAGGTTCACGCTGTGGAGATATCTCCCGAAGCGGTAGAGGCTGGAGATATTGAGTTACTGCAAGATTTAGTTATGTCTGCTGTTAACGAGGCTATTACCAAGTCACAGGAGCTTGTTAATAAGCACCTCAGCAGTTTGACCGGTGGCCTCAATATACCGGGGTTACTCTAGGGAACTGTCGGCTGTCAGCTATCAAAGAATTTGGTGATTTTTCGCTATGTTCCAGACAGCAATAGCGTAAAGAGTAAGGCAAAATGAGATTCGTCGCTGAGCCTATAGCTAGATTAATTGAGGAATTAAATAAGCTGCCTGGAATCGGACCCAAAAGTGCTCAAAGGCTGGCTTATCATATCTTACGCAGCCCTGATGAAGAAGCTAAGGCTTTAGCCGAGGCTATTTTAACACTGAAGGAAAAGATAAAGCTCTGTTCGCTTTGTTTTAACAACACCGATTGTGACCCTTGCCGCATTTGTCAAGACAAAGAGCGTGACCACTCTAAAATTTGTGTTGTGGAGAAACCTTCAGATATTTTCCCTTTGGAACAGACTGGGAAATATAACGGTGTTTATCACGTGCTTCATGGAACTATCAACCCGACACAGGGTGTAGGGCCTGAAGAGCTAAAGATAAAGGAGCTTCTGGCCCGTCTTAAAGATGGCTCAGTAACCGAAGTGATTGTCGCAACCAATCCCAACGTAGAGAGCGAAACTATGGCTATGTATCTGCAACGGATTATCACCCCTGTGGGCATTCGAGTCACTCGCCTGGCTCGTGGCTTGCCCTTCGGTGCTGAGCTGGAATATGCTGATGACCTGACACTGCAGCAAGCGCTGGAAAACAGGCGAGAATTCTGACAAGGTGTACATGGCTGCACCTCGAATATAAAACAGAAATTCTGTAACAGCCAAGTCTTTCCCAAAGACCTGAAGGGTTTTCTAGCTCATCATCCTGCTATTATGGGTCAGTTTGGGAAGTGCCCGTCAGCCCTTATCAATCAATTCGCCGACTTTCCATCCATGTGAAGAATCCCAAAAGTGCTTGACCGTACAGAGAATATGATACAATAATATAGGATAGGGTCTTAATAAATTTAAGCTGTTATTCATCCTATCCGCCGATTGGAGGGCGAGGAGCAGCAGTGATAGAATCGCTGGGTAGAGAGATTAGGGGGAGCGGTGAAGCAACACGCTTAGGCGGTCACTCAGGCACAGTACAGCTCATAGCAAAACCGACCTTTCGAAGGTCGGTTTTGTGTTTTTGGGGAAGGCGATGCTTGTCGAACTGAAGGGTGTACGATAGAGAGTCTCTAAGGCCTCCGATCGAGGAGCGATAAGGTAAAAAAGTAGTAAAAGGAGAAAGAAGTGAAGAAGATATTCAGTATCCTGTTTGCGCTGGTGTTGGTGATGAGCCTGGGGCTGGCGTCGACGGCGCCAGTTTTGGCAGATGTTCTTGATGTGCCCGGTGACTACCCCACTATCCAGCAAGCCATTGATGCTGCCTCGGATGGTGACACCATCATGGTGGCGGCGGGTTTATATGAGGTGAATGTTGAAATTGACAAGTCGTTGACCTTAAAGGGTGCCCAGGCCGGGGTTGATGCCCGCACCCGCAGTGGCGCTGAGACGATTATTGAACCAGATGAAGGAACAGGGATAAGAATAATTACCGCTGCGGACCGTGTTATTGTCATTGATGGTTTGACGGTGCAGAACGCCGAGCACGGAATCGCAACTCCAGAGCCCGCAATGGCCGATGATATTACCGTCAGAAACGTACGCATCATAAACCCCACTGAATTTGGGATTAGCCCGACCTTCACCCTGACAACAACGGTTGAGTATTGCTATGTGGAAGGTGCGATACAAGCCATTAATGCGGGCGCCCTTGTCCCTTTCGATCCGACTGTAGCGACCTTCAGGAACAACGAGATAGTTGACTCGCAGTTTGGCTTCACCGGATACCTCAAAGATTCGCTTATTGAAGGCAACCTGGTGAGGGACTTCGCTACGGAGGGCGTAGGCATCAGTGGGCAATTTCTTAACACTGACATCAAAAATAACACGGTAACAGGTTATGTTGAGGGCGCTGCCCTGACTTTCGAGGAGCACTACGGTCGATACCTTTCCAAAGATGTCGAAGTGGAAGGCAATACTTTTGCAGGGAATTCCCTGGGTATCTATGTATTCGATACGCAGACAACACTTACTGGAATCACCGTTAATTTCAACAACATCGCCGGTAACTCTCGGTATGGTGTGTGGAATCAGGGAGGCGAGACGCTGGACGCCACCAGAAACTGGTGGGGCGATGTCAGCGGACCCAATGGAAGAGGACCCGGTGAGGGCGATGCCGTCTCCACAAAGGTACTTTACTCGCCGTGGCTGGGCGCCGAGCTCAGCACCAAGCCGATGACCTGGGGCGTGGACACGACTAGTTCCATACAGGACGCTATTGATACGGTAGACCCTGGTGACACCATCATAGTAACGGAAGGGGAATACGAGGAGGACTTGAATATTGGCAAGTCCCTGACTCTCCAGTCGGCAGATGGGACTGATGCGACCACTATCACCGGCTCCGTCAGCATAGAACTGGATGCTGAGATAGTCTACCTTGGTGGAGATGAAGCTGGATTGACCATCGACGCTGATGGTGGTGACTTTGCTATATCGCTTTCCATTGCTAACGAAAGCGAGGTCTCCATCAGTCACAATAGCCTCACTGGTGCTGTAGCTGGCATAACCACCCGGAGCGGCCTGCTGGAGAACAGCACCATCTCCATCAAGGATAACAAAATCTGCGATAATGAATACGGAATCTACCTGGAATCCGTTGCCGGCGTCAGCACCGTGCTCGTCAAATTCAACAACCTCGCTAGAAACGACGATTACGGGCTCTGCGTTGAAGACAGCGCTGTCACCGTTGACGCCACCTACAACTGGTGGGGACATGCCAGTGGACCCACTGGTGGCGTGGCCGATCCTGTTACCAGCACAATTGCGGATGGCACTGGAGATGCTGTTTCAGAACATGTCCACTTTGACCCCTGGCTGACGACTTATGTATACACCATTACAATATCCAGCACCAATGGGGGGTCAGTAATCATCCCTGGCGAGGGGACTTTTACCTATGACGCTGAAACTGAGGTTGAGCTGGTAGCAAATGCAAATGGTCCCTACTGGTTCTCCGAGTGGACTGGAGATGTGAGCGCCATCGCCGATGTAAAAGCCATCAAAACCACCATCACCATAAACGACGACTGCTACATCACTGCCAATTTCAAGGGTTTTTGGGAGTGCTTCATCGCTACCGCAGCCTACGGTACTGATACAGCAAAAGAAATAGACATCCTGAGAGAGTTCAGGGACGAGGTCCTGCTGTCTAACAGCCTGGGCGCCGCGTTTGTATCCTTCTATTATAGAACCAGCCCTCCCATAGCCGGCTTTATCTCACAACATGAGGTTCTGAGAACAGTGGTGAGGGTGGGATTTGTCGACCCGATTGTGAAAATATTAACTTGGAGCCACGATTTATGGTCTGGATGAGAGGTTAATGAGCACACCGGCATTATCAGGCACTAAGTAAGCGACAAGGGGAGTGAAGAGAAACGTAGGGAGAAAAATAGAGTTGATCTCGTGGTACTCTTTCGGCTGAGCTTCTGCTGGAGCTCTGTCGAAGGATAAGAATTATGGAAAACCGAACTGTTACAAAGGAGGTGAAGAGCGAAAAGGATTTGCGGAAGGATAAGGATCTTAAGGAAATAATTATTGCCAAGGGGGTGAAAAGTGAAAAAGATATTTAGTATCCTGTTTGCCTTGGTGCTGGTGGTGAGCCTGGGGCTGGCGACGGCGGCGCCGGTCTTAGCTGGCACCATTATCCATGTGCCCAGTGACTACGACACTATCCAGGAAGCCATTGATAATGCCGAGGATGGCGACACCATCATGGTGGCGGCGGGGGAATACGAGGCCGCCTTCGTGGTGAATGGTAAGGCAAATATAAGCATAATCAGCACTGAGGGGGCAACCGTTACTGCCGCAGTATATGTTCCGGGGCTCGGGGAAACGGATGTATGGGTCATGGCGGCGGTGAATGCGTCAGAAAACATCAATATTGAGGGTATCAACTTTGATGGAACCGATGTCAGCGAAGATGGATCTATTTGCGGCATCGTCTACGCGGACAGCACAGGGAGAATTGCTGACCTGACGGTGGAAAACATTTACGACTCCACATTAGGGGCCGGGGTGGCTATCATAGGTGATGCAGGCACCTCTACTGTAGAGATAACAGGGTCCACTACCTCTCACAACAGAATAGGCATATATTTTTTCGGTGATTCTAGCCTGGATAGCCTGGAAGCTCACTTCAACAACATCGTCGGCAACAATGCCAGTGGCGTGGTGAACGATGGATTTGGGGGGACGGTGAACGCCACCCACAACTGGTGGGGCGATGCCAGCGGGCCATACCACGAATCACTCAACCCTGATGGT
>SOHS01000039.1 GCA_004377135.1 Dehalococcoidia bacterium
GCTTCGGCGATTACCTGGGCTACCAGCCTCGTCTTACCTGTCAAAGAATAATAGACTACCAGCGATTTCATGCTCCCTCCAATTTAGCTAATTGAATTATACATCCGACCAACCCCGAATGCAGCAACTCACCGAGTTTCAGGATAGCTTGAGGCTGTATCACAGGATTGCACAATCCCGAGGAATGTTGGCCGACAGTCCAATGTATTAGTATATCCTTACGAGCTTGCAGCAGACGAAGTCAGTGCGGCGACTGTCTCTTTATCCAAACTTTGTACAAGTGCCGTTACTAGCACAGCGGCATGGTCAAAATCATCGCGACGCAGAACTGTATTGTGGCTATGAATATGTCGGGTCGGCACACCCAGAACCACCGTGGGTACACCTACTCTATGTAAATGGATTGGCCCACCGTCGGTCGCTCCTCCTTCCACGGCTGACATCTGAAGTGGAATATTTAGCTTCTTAGCAGTGTCAATTACCATGTCACGAAGTTTGAGATTAGGTATCATGCGGGCATCATAAGCCAAGAGCGTTGGGCCACCTCCAAGTTTTATGGCTGATTCTTCTGGCTTGATACCTGGGACGTCACCAGCTATGTCTGTCTCGAGAATGATGGCTACATCTGGATTGATGACCTCAACGCTGGTGGTCGCCCCTCTCGCACCAACTTCCTCTTGTACCGTGGCTATGCCGAAAACAGCGTTGGGATGCTCTTTCTCCATCAATCTCTGTAGTACAGTAATAACCAGAGCACAGCCAACCCGGTCATCAAAGGCCTTGGCCATATAGGCCTTTGTGTCAGGCAAAACCGCGAATTCACTAACCGGTATAATAGGGTCCCCTACACGAACACCAGCATCCTCAACTTCTTGCTGCGATGTCGCCCCAATATCGATGTACATATCCTTCTTCTCACAGACCTTCTTGCGCTCCTCCTCGGAAAGGAGATGCGGGGCCTTAGCACCTATCACTCCAAGTATGCTACCTTTATTGGTTTTGATACGCACTCGGTGTCCGAGCAAGACTTGGTCCCACCAACCTCCTAGAGGCGTGAATCTTAAAAATCCTTCTTTGGTAATGAGTTTGACCATGAAACCAATCTCGTCCATATGGCCCACCAGAATTACCTTCGGCTGTTGCACCGGGCTCTTCTTCCGGCAAATCAAACTGCCAAGTTTATCCTCAAGTATCTCTCCAAGCGGTTCGAAATGCTTTCTGATCACCCTGCTTGTCTCAGCCTCATATCCGGCTACTCCGTCGGACTCAGTCAGTTCTTTTAAGAGCAACTCTATCTTATCCATCTGTAATTACCTTTCTCACGATATTAGTAGATATTATGATAACTGAAAATACAACAACAAGCTAGTGTACGCAAGCCTTTCCCTTGTGTATTTCGCGGAGTCACTTTATGACGAATTGTTACGCTAGAGGTAACAAAACAGGCTTTTGTTACCCGAGCTGCACATTCTGGACTTTTGTTACATGTGGGATAAAAAGGAAGGTTTCTATTAACTATACAGATTGTAGTATTTACTCGAAGATATCAGTCTCTTTAGTTGTCTTCCTGGGTTTGGCTAGATAGAGGAACTCCCTACCTACCCCGCTTACTTCCCCAGCTTGCTGAAATATCTCAGCGAGCCATCTCGCATCCTGTTGCGAGCTATGAGCCTTAAGAGCCCGAATCTTAGTATCAAGATGTTCGGAAATGTCGATTATCGTAGTGACCTCATCGTCGGGACGAGTTATCACACCATTAACATCTTCACTACCAACATCGGTAAGCACACTCTCAGGAATAGTAACGTAATACAGTTTTCGTGGTCCACCACCAGCTTCCGTCAACATCTCAAAGGCAACTGTGGTAGCCTTGCTGATGGCTTTGTGATCTGGATGTCCGGAAATTCCATCCGGCCCGAAAGTAATTACTATTTCTGGCTGAATCTTCCGCATTATATTCATTATCCGGCTGGCAATCTCACTAGTATCGACTTTCTCAAGATCGCCATCCACGTAGCCAAGAAAATAGATATTCCTAATGCCGGTGATACCTGCGGCAACACGAAGTCCTGCTTCACGCGCTTCGGCTGTGTCCACCTCCGTTGGTACGTCTAAGCGAGTACCTTTTTCACCACGAGTTGCACAGATCAGGTCAACCGAAACGCCACATTCTGTGTACTTTGCAGTCGTACCGGCTACCGAGGAACTCTCATCATCCGGATGGGCAAAGACCAGCAATATTGGGCCGGGCATTAAGCACCTCCTCTTCACACCTATTCTACCGAACCATTAGAGTTCTGGCAAAGCTCCCTCGAAATTCGCACCTCCAGAATAGGAATGAGGGTGTAATTAAACCAAAGGACAATCGCAGTTATCACTATCTATAATTCATTTACGAATAGTGCAATTTCACGCTCGAATATAGTCTA
>SOHS01000125.1 GCA_004377135.1 Dehalococcoidia bacterium
ACATCTTTGATTAAGGTAGGGATGCCGGTTAAAGGGGTTATTTCACGGGCAGTTTTAATGTATTTATCGAGTTTCTCTGCCTCTTTAAGAGCGATGTCCTCAACAATAGTCACACAGGCTTGAACTTTCTCTTCTATCTCAGCGGTACGCTTCAGTACAGATTTTGTCAGTTCCGTGGAGGAAATTTTCCTTTGTTTAAGAAGCTCGTGCGCTTCATGAATAGTTAGCTGGTGTAGTTCATTCACTGGCATACTTAGAACCTTTCTTTGAGGCTGCGACGCTTGATAACTTTGCGCCAGTCGCCGCCAGTTTTGCCATGCATCTCTTTAAGCCTGGGGATGTACTGTATGCCCAGGAATATCCCCACGCCTATGGAGTAGAATACTAAAGCCAGAGGCTGGCCGTAGTGATCGACGTAAATAAACCCCGCCACAAACGGGAAAACAATAAGGAGCAGGCTATAACCAAAAGTGGGATTACGAGTAATGAGTAAAGCTATTGCAAAGACAATAAACAGAAACGGAACTGCCCAGGGCATCAGGAAGATGAGAATCCCGATAGCGGTGGCTGCCCCTTTGCCGCCACGGAATTTAAGGAAGACGGGGAAGATATGGCCCATTATGGCAGCTGTGGCGATAAGCCCGGTACTAAAATCGAACGGTGAAATCAGAGGGATACCTACCAACCACCGCACCAGAAGAATGGCCCCTACGCCTTTGCCCAGGTCAGCCAGGCTAACTAGCGCAGCGTCTAGCGGCCCGACCTGGTAGAAGACATTCATAGCCCCCATGTTTCTGCTTCCGACCTCTCGGATATCTATCCCTTTTCTCAGACGACCGGCAAGATATGCTGAAGGGATGGAGCCAAGGAGGTAGCCAATTACGATGGCGATAACTATGGCGATAATGTCGACGGAGGCAACTATGTCGCTTATCATTTGCCTGATGGGCTCACTCTAGTATTGCCTGAACTTTGAAACAATTTTCCTCTTGTTTTGGTGCGTTTGATAAAATCTCAGCTTGAGGATATGACTCAGCCACATCGTCTTTCCTGAAGACATTTTGTAGCGGGACGGTATGAGTCGCTGGTGGCACGTTGGCTGTGTCTACTTGCTGGAGTATTTCGGAGTTCTCCAGAATGTTAGACAGTTGGAGGCTAAATTTCTCCACCTCCTCCTCGCTTAAGCCCAAGCGAGCAAGCCAAGCGATATGCCTCACCTGTTCGTAACTCAGTTTCATCTCGGCTTAACTATCACATTACAGCATCACATTTCATAATGCAACAGCAGTTGCTTATCTTCAGGGGCAATATTATAATGTAGAGTCGTGCAAATTCGAAATGTTGTCCTACTGTCTCATCAAGGGGCAGGTAAAACTTCGCTTACCGAGTCCATGCTCTTTAGCTCAGGTGCTATTCAGCGTTTAGGTAGCGTTGAAGATGGCACTACTACCTCAGATTATGACCCGCTTGAGGTGGAACGTCACATGGGCATTAACCTGTCCTTGCTTCCAATTGAGTGGCAGGGGGTGAAGCTGAATCTCATTGATACCCCGGGATATGCTGATTTTGCTGGTGAGGTAAGATCGGGATTGAGGGTAACCGAGGGAGCGATAGTTGTAATATGCGCCGCTTCGGGTGTGGAGGTAGGCACAGAACTGATGTGGGGCGATGCCGGAAAAGCAAATCTGCCACGGTTAATATTTATTAATAAAATGGATCGTGATAACGCCGATTTCTTCTCTACTCTGGAAGGAATTCAGGCTAAGTTGTCACCAAGATGTTTGCCTCTTCAATTACCCATAGGTTCACAAAGTGATTTTCAAGGCATTGTAGATTTGGTGACTATGAAAGCTTATACTAGCGCTGCCTCGCAGGAAGCCGAAATACCTTCGACACTTCAGGAACAAGCAGAAGCCAGCCGTGATAAGTTAGTAGAGGCCGTCGTGGAAATTGATGACGAACTCATTAACAAGTATCTGGAGGGCGAGGCCATAAACAACGAGGAAATTTTTACCGCCATAAAAAAGTCTACCCTTGCTGGCAAGCTGGTGCCTGTTTTTGTTGGCTCTGCTTTGCAGGGCATTGGCACCCAGCAATTTCTCAATGGTATTTGCTACTGCCTGCCTTCGCCAGAAGAAAAGGATACCTTTGTCGCTAAGAATGTTTCCACCGGTGAGCAAGAGGAAATCAAACCTGATTCAGATTCTCCCCTGGCCAGCCTTGTTTTTAAAACCAGCGCTGACCCCTATGTCGGCAAGCTCAGCTATTTTCGGGTTTACTCAGGCGTTATTTCCAGTAATTCCCAAGTTTGGAATGCTAACAAGAATAGCGTGGAACGGATTGGCCAGCTCTTTACCATGCTGGGCAAAAATCAACAACTGGTGCCGCAGGTCGCTGCCGGAGATATTGGGGCCGTGGCGAAGTTAAGTTTAACCACCACCGGGGATGCCCTCTGTGCTCGCGAACATCCTGTGATATTCCCCGGTATCGAGTTTCCCAGAGCGAATTTCAGCATGGCAATCCAGCCTCGGACGAAAACCGATTTAGATAAGATGAGCACCGTTTTGCCCAGGATTTGTGAAGAGGACCCTTCCCTCCAAACACGTCGAGAGGCTGATACTAACGAGTTTATTATTTCCGGAGTTGGTGATACCCATCTGGAGATAGTCAAGGGAAAGATACGTCGCAAATTTGGAGTGGAGGTGAAATTAGACCCGCCAAAGATTCCTTATAAAGAAACTATTACTATGTCGACCAAGGCAGAGTATAAACATAAGAAACAGAGCGGAGGACATGGTCAATATGGACATGTCCGTCTGGAGTTGGAACCTTTGCCTCGTGGTGGGGGATTTGAATTTGCTAAGAAAATCTTTGGGGGGGCAATACCTCAGAACTATATTCCCTCTGTGGAAAAGGGAGTCAATGAAGCGAAGCAAGAAGGGGATTTAGCTGGTTATCCCGTAGTGGACATGAAGGTAACCCTTTACGATGGCAGCTTCCATGCAGTAGATTCTTCGGACATTGCTTTTAAGATTGCGGGAGCACAGGCCCTGAAAAAGGGATTATCTCAGGGACAGCCGGTATTGATTGAGCCTATAATGAATCTTACTATAAACGTGCCTGAGACGTATACCGGGGATATTGCTAGCGACCTTAGTACTAAGAGGGGACGCGTGCTGGGGATGAATCCCAGTGACGGCGTCAATGTCATTGAAGCCCAGGCACCTTATGCAGAGCTCCTCCGTTATGCCATAGATTTAAGGTCAATGACACAAGGGCGCGGCAGCTTTACGATGGAGTTCGACCATTATGAAGAGGTGCCGGCTCATCTCAATCAGAAAATCATCGCTGGCACGAAGAAGGCAGAGTAGCTAACAGTTATCGACTGAAAGCTAGTGCGCTATCTTGATTCGCTAATAAGTCTGCTATCTTAGCCTATCTTAGCCAGCTAATAACTCCTTTAGCTTGTTAGTTAAGGCTGGCACTACTTCTTCATATTTGCCCACCACTCCCAATTCCGCCTCCCTGAATATATTCGCCTCAGGATCCTTATTGATGGCTATGATATGTTTGGAGCCTGTACATCCAGCTGTGTGTTGGCTGGCACCTGAAACAGCTATAGCAATGTAGATATCAGGGGCAACAATTTTTCCAGTAAGGCCGATATGTAGCGCCTCGGACACCCAACCATTATCAGCAGGAGGACGTGAGGCACCTACCGCACCATGCAGCAAATCAGCTAGCTCCTTCAATGTAGTCTGGAAGGGCTCAGAACCACCTATACCCCTGCCTCCACAGACAATCACAGGGGCGTCCTCAAGCTTAATGCCAACCGCCTCTTCCTTAACAGTTTCTAATATCTTTGCCCTTACTTTCGACATATCTATGTCAATCTTAGTGGGTATGACCTCTCCTTTCCTTGAGTCATCACGCTCCAATGGTGACATCGCCTTGGTCCTAACAGTGGCCATCTGAGGCATAAACTCGCTGGTGAATATAGCTTGAGCATTGCCGCCATAAACAGGCCTCGTTTGCACCAGCAGTTTTGTCTCCGGGTCTATGCTTAAGTCGAGACAATCTGTTGTCAGGCTGGTACCTAGGCTGAAGGCAAGGCGAGGAGCCGAGTCTCTACCCATAGATGTTTGCCCTATAAGTATTATCCGAGGCGAAATCTCTTTGGCCAATTTTCCCGCGGCTTGCATATAGGAATCAGCTTGGTATTCCTTGAGGGCGGGGTGTTCTACGGCATAAACCTTGTCTGCTCCGAAGGCAATTGCTTCTTTAGAAGCTCCGCCAACTGCATCGCTGGCCAGCAGGCAAGATAAGTCTTCCTTCAGGTCATCAGCAAGCTTCCTACCACATCCTAGCAACTCAGTGGTAATGGAGGCTAACTTCCCGTCTACTAGCTCACCACAAACTAATATACCTTTGTATTCAGCCATTATTTCCTCCTTAACTTTAAAGTAATTTGCCTTCTCTGAGTTTTACGGCTAGATTAGCGCCGGCCTCTGCGGGTGTCTCACCTTCGATTATTTCGCATTTGGCTTCCTTGACTGGCTGGAAGAGTTTATCTAACTTGCTATGCCTTCCGGCAGCGCCAATTTGTGAAGGCTCGAGCCCAATATCGGCTGGTTTCCAAATGACAGGTTGTTTTTTAGCTGCTGCCATAATTCCTTTCAAGGTGGCATAACGAAGTGCTCCTAACCCACTGGTTACTATAATTAGGGCAGGCAGTGTCACTTCAACAACCTGGTAGCCGTCGGGAATAACTCGCTCAACCTTCACTTTCCCATTGACGACCTCCACTTTACGAGCTAAGGTTACAGCCGGGATTCCTAAAATCTCGGCAATGCCTAGACCTACTTGACCAGCATCCCAATCAGAGGATTGTCTACCGCAGAAAATAATGTCATATTCCCCTATTTTCTTTATTGCCATAGCCAGAGCGTTGGCAGTTGACCAGCTATCGCCTCCCTCAAAAGCTTCGTCTTCCAAAAGAATGAGTTCATCGCTCCCCACAGCTAACGCTTTCTTAATTACGTCGCGAACAAAGTTATTACCTAAGCTGAGTGCGGTAATTTTGCCTCCACCGGTGTCCTTTATTTTGAGGGCAGCCTCCAAGGCGAATTCCTCGTATTGACCGATTACAGGTTTTACGTCTGGCGGCAAGGTCATCTTATTGTTTACTACCTTAAATACAGACGGTGGTGCTTCAGGGTCAGGCACTTGCTTGCAGCAGACAATCATATTAACTGGCATTTCCTAACCTCCTTAAAAATTTTGCCGCTATAGGATATAGAAAAAACCGTCTCCTGTCAATAATCCGAATCACGCGGATCCGATATGAATGGCCTGAGGGGTTTAGTGGCAATAGCTACTTTAGCCACGGAATTAATGTTAAAATAGATAGGAATTGTTATTCGTGGGTACATTTTCTAGCATCTGCCATCGGCGAGACCTCTAAGCCCTCCAGCCGAATCGATTACCTTTGTTCTGGACAAGCTATGGAAGTTAAATTCATTGCAGATAATAATGTTGGCAAACTGGCTCGATGGTTAAGGCTGATTGGCTATGATACTCTGCTGTTTAAGCAAAAAAACGATGGTCAAATGATCAAAACAGCTCTTAGTGAGGACAGGGTGATTTTGACTAAAGATAGCCAATTTATGAAAAGGCGCTTGGTCACAAGTAGCAAACTCAAAGCTATACTCATTAAACGAGATGACCCTAAACTCCAGGTACAGGAAGTAGTGCAAACTTTGAATTTAAATTATCATTTCAAACCCTTCTCGCTTTGCCTGGAATGTAATCAAGTATTAATAGCCCGGGATAAAGAAGAGCTGCAAAATCGGGTACCCGCTCACGTTTTTGAAACTCAAACTCAATATACGGAATGTCCCGCCTGCCATCGTATCTACTGGCAAGGTACACACTGGCAGGCGATGGTCAAGAAGTTACAAGACTTGCAAAGAAGGGCTGGCGAAAATCATGCTTCTACCTAATGTCCGTCTTCCTAGGGCTTCAATAATGGCATGGATTAGATAGTAATGCTATACTCAGCCCATGATAGCGGGAGGATGAAGATAAAGCTAGGCACCTATGTTATTAGCAATTGATATTGGGAACACCAACATTAAGCTGGGTATATTTGATGGCGATAGGCTAAAAGCTACCTGGAATTTAGCTACCGGCATTCATCGTACCCCAGACGAGTATGGCGGAGTGGTGCTCAACCTTATGGAGCGAAAAAAGGTCTTGCCTTCAAAGGTTACCGGAGTAGTATTATGCGGTGTCGTACCACCGCTGCTGTATACATTCGTGGAACTGTGTAGGAAATATTTAAATACTAAACCCTTAGTGGTCGAAGCTGGTGTCAAGACAGGCATGCGCATCCGCCTGGATAATCCTCGTGAGGTTGGCCCTGACCGCGTGGTCAACGCCGTGGCTGCCCAGAACCTCTACGGAAAACCGTTAATAATTATTGACCTTGGCACTGCTACCACCTTTGATGTTGTTTCTAAGGAGGGTGATTATCTTGGCGGGGCTATTGCCCCGGGCATTATCATAGCTACTGAAGCTTTATTCACTCGTACTGCTGCGCTCCCTCGAATAGAACTAATCCATCCCAAGCAAGTCATCGGCAGAAATACTATCTCTGCTATGCAATCAGGTATAATATTTGGTTACATTGAGCTTATCGAAGGCATGATTCGTCGAATAGAACAGGAATTGGGAAGCAAAGCAAAGGTGGTAGCTACCGGCGGTCAGGCTTATCCTTTTGCCGAAGAAATAGCAGCCATAGACGTAATAAACCCTGATTTAACCTTAACTGGATTGCGCCTCATTTATGAAATGAACAAGGAACAGTGATGCTTAGCAACAAAACCATAGTTTTAGGGATAACAGGGAGCATTGCTGCCTACAAAGCAGCAGCGATTGCCAGCCAGCTAACTCAGGCAGGGGCGAAGGTGAATGTAATTATGACTAAAGAAGCCATCCAGTTCATATCACCTGTTACCTTACGGGCCATTACAGGCAGACCCGCAGTTACCGAAATGTTTGATTTGGCCTCTGAATTCAGTATTGAGCATGTCTCTCTGGCCGAGGCCGCTGATATAGTAGTCATTGCCCCTGCCACAGCTAATATTATTGCCAAGCTGGCTGCTGGCATTGCTGACGACATGCTATGCTGCACGGTTCTGGCTACCAAGGCGCCGGTGTTTATTGCCCCAGCTATGGAAACCAATATGTATAATAATCCAGTCACCCAGGATAATTTGTCCAAGCTTAAAACTCGTGACTTTGTGATTATTGCTCCCGCCACGGGCTGGTTAGCCTCGGGTAAAGAAGGTCCAGGGCGACTCGCCGATATCAATGATATTATAGGCAGCATCCGCCAAGTACTAGAGAGAGGTGGAGACCTGGCCGGTAAGCACATCGTGGTTACCGCCGGCGGTACCCAAGAGCCTATCGACCCGGTTCGCTACATCAGCAACCG
>SOHS01000041.1 GCA_004377135.1 Dehalococcoidia bacterium
CTATAGAGAGCCGTTCGGCCGCCTAATACAGTTCGTCTGGAGGTGCCAGCCTTCCGGATTGTGTTGGTAAGAATTCTAAGACGAGTGATGGAGGGAAAAATGGTAGAAAAGGAGCAATCAAAAAATCCACCCAAGGAAAAAGGCAGTATGTTAAATGTGGCAGGACAAACACTTATCAGGGATATCAGCTTTTGCGGCGTACCTGAGAATGGTTCCAACGCCTCGATGGTGGATGTCAAGGATGGCAAAATCATACGTATCCGCCCGATGCACTACGATTGGAAGTATGATCCCAAAGATATGAACCCCTGGAAGATGGAGTCGAGGGGCAAGATTTTTGAGCCCAGCATGAAGACCCTGCTGCCGCCGTACTCGATTGCCTACAAGAACCGTGTCTATTCGCCGGCACGTATCCTCCACCCTATGATGCGTGTCGACTTCGATCCCAATGGCAACCGCAACCCGCAAAACCGCGGCATAAGCAAGTATAAGCGCATTTCCTGGGATCAGGCTCTTGACATCATTGCCAGCGAGATGAATCGCATCAAGGGGAAGTACGGGCCCACCGCTCTTCTTTATGAGAGCGACCAGCACGGAGAGAACAAGGTTGTGCAGGCCTGCCATGGCGCCGGCCGCAGGCTGCTCCGCCTGTGGGGTGGTTTCACACAACAGAACCGCCAGCCAGACAGCTGGGAAGGCTGGTGGTGGGGGAGTAAGCACTTCTGGGGCTGCGAGCCGGTTGGCCAGGGAAAGCAAAGCAACCTGCTCTACGATATCTCCAAGAACGCTGAACTGCTCCTTTTCTGGGGCTGTGATCAGGAAACCACGCCCTGGGGCTGGCAGGGCCAATTGCCGAGTCGATTGAGCTACTGGTGGACGGAACTCGGCATCAAGCAGATTTATGTATGCCCCGATCTTAATTATGCCGCCGCCGTGCACGCCGACCGATGGATACCGATCCTGCCAAACACCGACGCGGCGATGTATCTGGCAATTACTTATCACTGGTTCAAGAACGGAACTTACGATAAAGAGTATCTCAAAACTCACGCCGTTGGCGTCGAGAAGTACGAGGCCTATGTCATGGGCGAAGAAGACGGAGTGCCCAAAACGCCTGAGTGGGCGGCGCCCATCACCGGCGTGCCATCTCGCGTAATCAAGGCGCTGGCCGAGGAGTGGGCGAGCAAACGCACCACCGTGGTAATCGGCAATGGTGGCCCTGGCATTCGTGGTCCCTATGCTACGGAGGCAGCCCGCCTGCAGAATATTTGTCTGGCCATGCAGGGACTTGGCAGGCCGGGTGTTAACCAGTCCAAGATGATAGAGTGGGGACTTTTTGACAAGCCGGATCAGTACGCACAACCCAGGTCCCTACGTGTACCCAACCTGCGCAAGGCCTACAGGGGCGGCCATCCGGATGAGACCAATCACCCCTCGTTTATTCCGAAGACCTATATACCGAAGGCTATTCTCGAAGGTCAATGCGATTGGTATGGCGTCGAATCGGAGACAGCCCCCCGCGAAAACCAGTTCGTGCACTACAAGTACCCGGCGGACGGTTGCTCTAAGATCCACATGGTCTGGACCGACTCACCGTCGTGGATCACAAGCTGGAACTGCGGCAACGACTACATCCGGGCCATGCGTCATCCCGATATCGAGTTCATGTTCGCCCAGCATATATGGCTGGAGAATGAGTGTTTGCTGGCCGATATCATCCTCCCGGTGAATACCAAGCTCGAAGAGGACGACATCGCCGTTGACATCTTCAGCGGGCAGTACAACCTGCTGTTTCCGGAACACAAGTGCATAGAGCCTCTCGGTGAGTCGTACAGTGACTACGAGATCGTATGTAAACTTGCTGAGCGCCTGGGGTTGTTGGAGGAGTACACCGAGGGCAAGTCTATCCCCGACTGGATCAAATACGGCTGGGAAATTTCCCGCTGTGCCGACCTCATTAGCTGGGAGGAGCTTAATGAGAAGGGATACTATGTAGTACCTACAGCCGATAATTGGGAGGATGTGCCCGCCGGCTTTTACGAATTCTATAAGGACCCGGAGAAACATCCGCTTTCGACACCGACCGGTAAGCTCGAATTCGAGGCTACCGGCCTTCTCAAGCACTTCCCTGACGATCTGGAGCGGCCACCGGTGCCAAAGTGGATTGCAAAAGGCATTAGCCACGAGGAGACTATCGGCACCGAACGCTCCAAGAAGTACCCACTGCTTGTGTGCTCCAACCACCCGCGCTGGGGCGTGCACTCAGAACATACGGATATGATTTGGCTACGTGAAATTGAGACCTGCAAGGTAAAGGGTCCCGACGGCTACCAGTATCAGCCGGGCTGGCTGCACCCCTCGGAGGCAGAGAAGCGGGGCATTAAGAATGGGGACGTCATCTCAATCTACAACGACCGGGGGACGGTGTTGGCGGGCGCATGTATCACCGAGCGCATCATGCCTGGCGTGGTGTATATCGATCACGGTGCGAAGTGGGACCCGATTGCCCTTGGGGAGATCGATCGTGGTGGTGCCATCAACACTATCGTGCCCCGCAACACCACTTCGAAGAATGCAGTTGGCCATGCAGTCAGCGGCTTCCTGGCACAAGTCGAGAAAACCGACATGGAAGCACTCAGGCGCAAGTATCCAGAAGCCTTTGAGCGTCCCTTTCACCCGCATGCGGGTCCCGGCTTAGAAGGCTGGATTGAAGGAGGTAAATAATGGGTAAGGCCCTGATTATCAACTACGACATTTGCAATGGTTGTTACAACTGCGTGATTGCCTGCAAGGACGAGCATGTCGGTAACGACTGGACTCCCTATGCCAAGCCTCAGCCCGCGACCGGGCACTTCTGGATGAAAATTACTGACATGGTCAGGGGGACTGTTCCCAAGGTCAGGGTCACATATCTTCATGACATATGTCAGCACTGTGATGAAGCGCCTTGCATCCCCGCCTGTACAGCACATGCGCTATACAAGAGAGACGATGGCATAGTTATAATCGACCCCGAAAAATGCAGCGGCCACAGGAATTGCATCGGTGCATGTCCCTATGGAGTAATTTATTTCAACTGGGATCTTAATATAGCTCAGAAATGCACCATGTGTGCTCACCTCCTGGATGAAGGATGGAAAGAACCCAGATGTGTTGATGCATGTCCCACTGGAGCGCTCAAGTTCGGTGAGGAAAAGGATTTGCAGGACGAGATAAGCAAATCTGAGATATTACATCCCGAGTTCGGAATCAAGCCGCGGGTATATTACATAGGCTTGCCCAGGAGCTTCGTAGCTGGAGCCGTCTATTCCCCGGAAGAAGACAAATGTCTCCAGGACGCAACTGCCAGCCTCGTGGACTCCGACACTGGTGAGAAATTCACGGTCAAGACTGACAGCTACGGTGATTTCTGGTTTGAGAATATGAAGGTTGACCATACTTATTCCCTGAGGATAGAGAAGGATGAATACTATCCCCAGGAGATACACGATATAAGTACAGCAAAGGACATCAACGTAGGGGACATAAAGCTTCACAGAAAGGTTAAGGCCCGAAAATCTTGACCCGATGCGGTTTCTCTAAGTGAAGTTAAATATAGGCTTCAGAGATCAGCCTCTGTTTAAGTTTACAGCTCCCAGGTAATTGTCAGCTTTCAGGTCAACATCCATCGTCTTTTCTGCATAGCCCGCATACTCAAGCTTCAGCGAATACCTTCCGGCACTCAGGCCGGTGAATTCAAAGACACCGTAGGCGTCGGTGAGTGCGGTTTTTTCTTCCCCTGACTGCTTGTTCACCAATGTTGCCTTAACCTTTTCGGCACACTCATCTACATCTCCGAATACCACACTGGCGGCTAAAAAGTTCTTAGTTACCCTTTCAAGACCTATATAGTACACTCTCGGTTTTGTATTATATTCTGGGTGGAAGACCTCAGCTTTGCCTGAACCTACCAGCTTAGATACCTCACTTTCCGGATCATCCAGATCGCTGAATATCATAGCTTTGCTGGGACATGCCTGCACACACCTGGGAATTTTCCCGTCCTCGAGCCTCTGAACGCAGAAGTTACATTTCTGAGGCAGCTGTTTCTCCTCGTTCCAGAATATTGCGCCGTACGGACAAGCATCCACTATTTGCCGTTGGCCTACAGCTTTCTCGGGGTTTATTATCACTATTCCATCAGGTCTTTTATATACCGCACCGTTCTTGGCAGCTTTTATGCAAGGCGCAGCGTCACACTGCATGCAAGGTATAGGCATGTAAGACACTCTTATATGTGGATAGGTCCCGCCTTCCTTCTTCTCAATCCTGATCCAGAATTGTCCATGCCTGGGCTGGGCCGCGGAATAGGGAGGATAATCGTTATCCCAGTACTCATCTTTGCAGGCTATGAAACAGCTGTAGCAAGCGTTGCACTTTGTTATATCTATTACCATACCCCATTTAGCCATATTCATTCCCTCCTCTTTTCAATTTCAACCAGACAGGAATTCGGAGCCATACCGCAGGCGTTCTTAGATATAAAACGATGAGGTGTCAGCAGGTTGATACAACCACCTCTATCTGGCGATTCGCCAGGCTCTCCGATTGGGTCATAAACAGCGGAGGACTCATACGAATGGACCATGCCGTATGGGACACGCTCTGTAACCTGCGCTGCACATATGACAACTGCTCTGTCGTTGTAGACGTTGACCAAATCACCATCTCTTATGCCCCTTTTCTCGGCGTCTCTGGAGTTTATCCGAATCACCCAGTAATACCGTCCATCTTCCTTTTTAACCCTGTGTTCCGGTATTTCATTTATCCAGCTTTCTTTACCATCGTAATGGGTGTGAAAACTATACCTCGGGTGAGGAGAAATGAGCTGAAGGGGGTATTTGGAGTAAAGCTCCTTTGTGTGATGACCTTCCCAGGAAGGGATATACTTGGCCACGGGTGGCCTTTCCCAGTCATCGGGGTCGAACCGTTTGAGGCTTTCTGCTTCAAACTCTATTTTACCCGTCTGGGTAGCCAGGTTACCTTCGGCATCTGGTATGCTTGCTACCCCTCCACCCACAGGTCCCCAGTCTGGTGTATCGTTCTTCCGTCCCTCGGCAAACCACCTCAAACTCGGTGTGGACTTATAAGGTTTTGGCAGTGGGACAACGAAGTAGCCTTTCTTCTCAAATTCTTCCCACGAAATGTACTTTGGCAGGTCAGTTAATTGGAACAGCTTTTTTACCCAGTCCAGCTCTGTTAAGCCTCCTTCGGTGAACTTCTCGTAGAAGCCAAGCCTCTCAGCCACCGCAGCGAATATGTCGTAATCCGCCTTAGATTCTCCCAGTGGTTCAATACATTTCTTTTGTAGCACTATTGTCCGATGGTTGACTGTATAGTGGCAATGAGGAATGTAGCCCGAGCAGTTAGCCCACTCGCCGATGTCCCATCTCTCAAAATTGGTGCAGGCTGGAAGTATCAAGTCAGCAAGTTGCGCTTCACCTTCCATCCAGATTGACTGGTTAACCACAAACTCAAGCTTGGGACTCCGGTACATCCTGACCCACCTGTTTGTGTTGTTCATGGTGCCAATATAGGCACCACCATACCGCCAGAACATCTTCACCTCAGAGTATCCATCTTCAGGATACTTGTATTTCTTGAACTGAGTTTCAGGCGAAGCGCCACAAAAGCCCTTCCCTCGCCACTCCTGAGGCGGATTCAAAATGCATTCAGGAAGTAGAATCCTGGGTATATGCTGTCCCCCAGGATCATTCACTTCAGACCTTATCGGATGTTTTGTTATTCCTCGTGAGACCATTTGGAAGTGGGCAGCAGTGTTTAGCGGGTCGCCGGATATGCCGCCTTCAGCATATCCCGGGAAGAAGAACTCAAAATTCTGGGGGGCACCGTAGTTTGTTGTCCATATGTTACTCCCTGGCTTACCCATCCCCTGCATGGCTGCCAGCATAACCATATACCTTGCCCATTCTGTCCCGTAGGCCGTCCTGCAGGCTCCTCCTCCAAGTGCGCTCCCAGCGGCCAGCATAGTCTTACACCTGGCCCACTCTCTTGCCAGGGCCCTAATCTCTCGTGCTGGTACTCCTGTTTCTTTTTCAGCCCATTCAGTCGTCTTGGCAAGACCATCTTCTTCACCAAGTATATAGCCTTTCCACTTTTCAAATCCGTGCGTATGTTCCTTAATATATTCCTTATCGTATGTGCCTTCCGTAAGCCAGACATAGGCGATAGCTGCTGCCATCGCTGTGTCAGTTCCCGGCCTGGGAGCAAACCATTTGTCAGCAAAATTCACAGCGGTGGAATTATAATGCTGGTCTACAACAACCATTTTCACCCCCAGCTCCTTCAGCCAGGAACGCCACTGATTTGACTCCTGCCCTCCATAGATTCCGGAGGTGCTTTCAGGGTCAGAAGACCAGTAGATCACCATCTCGGCGTGCTTCAAGGCATCTTCCAGGAGATCGTATTGCGATGAAATGCCTAGTCTCCAGGCAAACCCCCAGGTATGCATTGCCCCCCAGTGCCAGCCCTCCCAGCTATCCGGATTGTGGTCGACGTAGGTAGCATTCAGGATTCCCATGAACCTTAAGAGGCTGCTGTGCCTGTAACCTATATTGCCCCAATTGTGATGTGAATTAGGCGTGGTAAGAACTGCACCAGGCCCATAAGTCTTGTGGACACGCTCTATTTCTTTGGCCAGAATATCCAAGGCTTCGTCCCAGCTGATTCGCTTATAGCCTGACGTACCCCTGTTTTCAGCTTTTCTATCTCCTTGCGGATTGAAGTCAACTCTCTTGAGGGGATAAAGAAGCCTATCGGGGGAATATATCCTTGACCTCTCAGCCAAGGCATATTGTGCAACGTTCGACATTCTCGTAGGGGAAAATTTCCTTCCCCGTGCTTCTATAACCCAGGATTCAGTATCATCAGGACTGAGCTCCAAGGGTTCAATGCGTGTTATTTTCCCGTCTTGCACGTACACAAAAAGTGGTCCACCGGTAGTACAATTTGTAAAAACCTGTTCGTCTTTCGTAGAACGCGCCATATTCTTCCTCCTCTTTTTTCGTCTGACTTAGTCAATTATTTTAATATGATAGATTCAGAAGAGTCAACACAACATTGACTATAAATCTCTCTTCGATATACTTAATGCACAAGCTTACGAATTAGGAGGCAGGATATGCAAGTATTTAACAAACTACAAACACACTCACAGTCAGGAGACATTTTGCGTGTAGTCATTGGGATTCTGGTCTTTGGTTCGATATGGGGTCTTATGGAAGCTACCCTGGGCGGGGCTTTACACCTTATCCACTTCACCTACAAAGGGGCAATTACAGGGGGCATTGGCATGTCAATCATGGCGGCGTTTGTCGTAATGTATCGGCAACCCAGGCTCGCATTCTGGATTGCAGTGATCGCCGCCTTGTTCAAGCCACTGAGTGCCGTGATTTATGGCCAACCTATCTTTGCTCCCTTCGTGGTCAACCC
>SOHS01000177.1 GCA_004377135.1 Dehalococcoidia bacterium
TGAAATCATGACAGAAATTATTTATCTCAACGGCCGACTTATCTCCCACTCAAAGGCTAAGCTATCTTCATTCGACCATGGCTTCCTTTACGGATACGGGTTATTCGAGACCATGCGGGCTTACCAAGGGTATATCTTTCGCCTCGACCAACACCTCGCCCGTCTTCGCCGCTCTGCCCAGAGCCTCGGCCTGACACATAGCATCCTGCACGTAGTGGAGGGGAAGCAATCTCTGGAAACCGCCTGCACGGCAATTCTGGAAGTTAATAAGCTCAAGGACGCCCGCCTGAGGCTCACTGTTTCGGCCGGAGAAGGCGACATGATGCTTGACCCCGGCACTTGCTCCAGCCCCACTGTCCTGGTCACTGCCCGAAACCTTATTCCATTGCCACCGGAAAAATATGAATCAGGTTTCAAAGCAACCCTATCCTCCCTGCACCGTAATAGCCAGTCACCCTTATCCCGACTAAAATCTACCTGCTATATGGAAAATATCCTCGCCCGGATGGCAGCCAGAGCTACGGGATGCGATGAAGCTATCTTGCTCAATGAACAGGGCTACCTGGCCGAAGGCAGCACCACCAATATTTTCCTGATGAATAACAGAGAGCTCATCACGCCCTCTCTGGAAAGTGGCGTACTGCCCGGGATTACCAGAGAGGCGGTCCTGGAAATAGCTCGGGCTGCAAATATCAAAACCATGGAAAGACAGGTGGAGTTAAAAGAGCTAATTGAGGCTGAAGAAGCCTTTGTTACCAATTCCATACTGGAGCTTATGCCCTTGACCTTGCTTGATGGCAAACCTATCGGCACAGGCAAACCTGGCCAGTTGACCAAAGAATTGCTGGCTGCTTATAGAAAACTCGTAGACGAAGCTTTACAATAGATAAGGGAAGCCATGAATTCAAATGAAATAAGCGAGCTCCTTTTCGGAACAGCCGGTGTTCCTGTCAGTGCTAAACTCCGTTCCACAGAGGCTGGCATTGAGTGTATTTCCGAACTCGGCCTCGGCTGCATGGAGGTAGAATTTGTCCAGGGGGTAAAGATGAGCCCTCAGGTTGCAGCCTCTGTGGGAGAACTAGCGGCAAGGAAGAAGGTAGCGCTCACTGCTCACGGACCTTACTTTATAAACCTGAATGCCGTAGAGCCGGAAAAAGTACATATGAGCAAAGAAAGGATACTGCAAACTGCTCGCATTGCAGCTCTTTTCGGCTCCAGAAGTATCACCTTCCATGCTGCCTTTTATCTCCAAAGTACACCCGCAGAGACCTATACCACGGTCAAAAGGCACCTAGAGGAGATAGTGAAAATCCTGAGGAACGAAGACAATAAGGTAATTATTTCCCCCGAAGTTACCGGGAAACCGTCTCAATTTGGCACTTTAGAGGAAATACTTCAGCTTAGTAGCGAGATAGAAGGAGTTGCCCCTTGCATTGATTTTTCTCACTGGCATGCCCGGACGGGAAAGGCTAATTCTTATCAAGAGTTTCTCGATATCCTGGACCAAATTGAACTAAAACTGGGCAGGCAAGCCTTAGATAATATGCATATCCATCTCGCCGGGATTGCCTACGGTAAGAAGGGAGAAATCAAGCATTTAATGCTTCCGGACTCAGATTTCCAATATGCGGAGCTACTTAAAGCCCTGAAGGAACGGAAGGCAAAAGGAGTAGTCATTTGCGAGAGCGTGCCTTATTTGGAAAATGATGCTCTACTCCTCCAGCAGACCTACCGGTCT
This sequence comes from Dehalococcoidia bacterium, assembly GCA_004377135.1. Lineage (GTDB taxonomy): Bacteria > Chloroflexota > Dehalococcoidia > GIF9 > AB-539-J10 > RBG-13-51-36. Next base: position 1,739 of record SOHS01000177.1, read on the forward strand.
CTCCACTAGCTAGGACCCCATGAAAATTTCGCTTCTCTCTTCTACATAGCTACAAAAGGGAATTTTGCGGTTAACTATAATTAAGGGACTTTGACCTGGTATTTGGCTTTGCCTTCTTCGTAGAGGTCACCGCCGTAGGTGTCGTTTACTACCGTAACGGGGAAGTCTTCTACCTTCAGACGGCGAAGGGCTTCAGCACCAAGTTCTTCATAGGCTACCACTTCTGCATTCTTGATGCTCCTAGAAATTATGGCCCCAGCACCCCCTATTGCCCCCAGGTAGACAGCCTTATGTTTCACCATAGCATCCTTCACCGCCTTTGACCGCAAGCCTTTACCAATCATTCCCTTCAGTCCCTCGGCCATTAAGCGGGGGGCATAAGCATCCATCCGACCACTGGTGGTGGGACCAGCTGAGCCGATCACTCTCCCCGGCCTGGCCGGGCTGGGCCCCATATAGTATATAGTTGCCCCTTTGATATCAAAAGGCAGAGGCTTCCCCTGGTCCAGAGCCTCGACCATCCTTTTATGAGCGGCATCGCGGGCAACATAAACAACACCGCTGAGCAGGAGATTATCCCCGGCTTTGAGGTCTTTCAGGATTTCATCAGTCAAAGGAAGTGTAACTTTTTTAGACATAGCTCTCACCTATATTCCAAATTACTGTTTGCTTCAAGCCCGATTTTTACCTCCAAGTCCCAAGTAGATTGCGGTAAGCTGCTTTTCCTTTACTTCGGGCCTGGTATAATCGGGAAGAAGCATGGGGGCCACTCTATCAGTTATAATCCCTGCCTCTTCGAGCTCTTTATGATATTTCTTTACGTGCTCCAAAGTTAGCTTTCCTTCTTTTGCTTTTTTTTTGGCGAATATAGCAGCATTTCTACCGGCAATCCTGCCAAATACTACAAGATCCATGAGCGAATTGCCCATCAGCCTGTTTTCTCCATGCAACCCCCCTGTTACTTCCCCAGCAACATAAAGCCCGGGCACGGCAGTCTCGCATTCTGCATCATTCTTAAGGCCTCCATTCTGATAATGGAGTGTGGGATAGACCAACATGGGGGCTTTGGATATATCAATTCCTAAGCGATCGTATACCTTCCATTTCCCCACAAAAGCGGTTCGTACCCTTCCTTCACCGTGGAGGATATCAAGCATGGGGGAATCGAGCCAAATCCCTACCTTCTCAGTAGGAATAGGAACACCCTTGCCGTCCAGGCACTCCTTGATAACTCGGGCTGATTCCACATCCCTGGGCTCGCGCTCATTAACAAATTTCTCCCCGTGGACATTTAAAATGTCCGACCCCTCTGATCGGAACCTCTCTGTAATGAGCCACCCCTCTATTTGTTCCGGGAAAACGACGCCCGTGGGGTGATATTGAACAGTATGCATGAAAGCCAAAGGCACACCTGCCCTATAGCCTAAAACAATACCGTCGGCAGTGGCACCGTAATGATTAGTGGTCATAAAACCCTGAACGTGGAGCCTTCCAGCACCACCCGTTGCCAAAATTACCGCCTTGGCTTTGGTAACAAGATACTCCTCAGTTTCCATGTTATAGAGTAAAGCTCCAGCACATTGCCCATGTTCATTGACGATAAGCTCTACTGCAGGGGAAAACTCCAGAACTTTGATATTAGTCCGGTTACGAGCTTCATCGCGCACAGTGCGCATTATTTCCAGTCCGCTGAGGTCGGCACAGTAGTGCATCCTTTTCCGGCAAGTTCCCCCCCCATGCATAGCATCCAGCCTGCCATCAGGAAACTTGGAGAACATAACTCCCAGGCTTTCCAACCACCGGAGGGCATCAGGAGCTTGCTTCACAAAAGCAGCCACAATGTCAGAGTCATTTTTGAAATGTCCTCCCCCCATCACATCCAGGTAGTGATAATAAGGGGAATCCTTCTCTCCTTTTGAAGCAGCCTGAATCCCACCTTCAGCCATCATAGTATTAGCATCGCCATGTCGAAGCTTGGTAGCCACAACAACCTGGGCACTGTTTTCCTCGGCGATAAGGGCGGCGATGGTGGCAGCTCCTCCACCCCCAATAACTAAGACATCAGTTTCATAGTCAGTCCTCGTGAGGTCCACCTTATCAGGATCAACCTTGCTCTTAGCTTCCAACAGGTCAACAAACTCGTGAGCTATTCTATAACCCTTATTGGGACCAACTTTTATCTCTCTTCTCCCTGCCTCCTTATAATCAGGGTGATGTTTTAATATCTCCTGCCTTTCTTCCAGGGACATAAAGGGGAATTCCTCCCCCTTCTTTCTTTTCTCTACACGGGCAGGTCTGGTTTGTTCTACTTTCTTGATATAGGGCTCGAAGAAGTCTGGATATCCTAAGTAACTCATCTTGCCTCCTATAGATATCTTGTATCTTCTGGTTTCCAATCCTCCCCGGCGGCCATTGGCTCCGACTCCCGTTCTTGATACAACTTTTTCAGTTCATCCTCCTTCACATGCTTCAATTCGTCTAGAATTTGGTCATATCTTCCTTCGTTAATTGTTCCTATCATTTCGGCTAAATGTTCTGCCCTGGGGAGGATTTTAGCTCCGTAAATTCTTCGCGCAAGTTGGAACATATGATACTGAGCTAATTCCCCAAAGCAGCGACTGGTGCATAACCCACATTGGATACAATCGAAACTAAGTCGAGCAGCCTCGGCGATATTTCCCTGTTTCAAAGCTGCGATGGCATCCATGACCTCTATTCCCTGAGGACAAGCCTTCGTGCAGGCATTGCAAGCCACACAGCGGAATAGCTCAGGATATAGTTTAAAAACCTCTTCAGGCGTGGAAGTTAAATCAGTGAATTCATACTGGGCCCGATTGGCAGGGAAAAAGGGTATTTGGGCCATATACATACCCGGTTCGACTGTCTTTTGGCAAGCAAGCGCTACCTGTAATTTATAATCGCCAGGCTTACGATAAACCGTACCGCAGGCACCACAGGTCCCTCCCCGACATCCACAACCCCTAATAAATCTATAGCCAGCATACTCCATGGCTTTCATAATGGTAAGCCCTTCGGGAACCTCATAGCGCTTTCCCATGATATATATCGGAATCAGCTTAGCCGCTATTTGTTTCTTTTCCTTAACCGCTGTTTCTGCTGGATTTTTCTTTTCCTCTTTGACACTCATTCTTAACCCCCAATCGGTCCTTTCACCTTAAGAAAGCAAGCCCTTTTCCCTCAGAAGTGATCCCGGACTACCATAATTTAGCTCAAAATGACATACCTGAGGATCGAGCCCTAAGGCAAGAGCCAGAAGTTGAGTGAAATAAAATAATGACATCTCTTTAAATTCGTTATGTTTCTTCATCAACTCCTTCTGCCCCTGACCCAAATTATAATCACATAAAGGGCAGGTGAGAACCAAGGCCTCTGCACCATGACTTAATGCTGAGTTAAAGATATCACGCGCATATTCAGAAATATCATCTGGATTGCTTATTATTTGATAAGACCCACAGCACCGCGTGGATTCAGGAAAATCAACAGGACTAGCTCCGAGAGCTTCAAGGAACTCTCGCAAGATGGTAGGGTTCTCTACATTATCTATAGCTACCTCCCTGGGACGAAGCAGGGTACAGCCATAATAAGGGGCAACTTTTAATTCCCGGAGAGGAAGTTTCACCTTCTGAGCAAGAGCTCCCCATCCTATTTCATCTCTCAATACCTCTAAAAGATGAACTACTTTTACTTCCCCACCATAATCCATTTCCTCATCCATAAAGCTATTAAGAGTATCCCTTTTTTCCCCATTTTCTCTCATCAAAAGATTGGCTCTCTTTAAAGTATTAAAGCAGAAAGCACATAACGTAGCTAGCTTATCTTGCCCCTGTTCCTTCGCCCGGATGAGGTTGCGAACAGGTGCTACCTGATGGATTAAATCATCCTCAGCTAAAGAATAAACTGCACCACAGCAGTTCCACCTGGGAATCTCCTCTAACTTAAATCCCAAAACTTCCATCGAAGCCACAGCAGGCTCCTCTAGATTCCTGGCCTTGGTTTTCAAGGTACATCCGGGATAATAAGCTAAGCTCATTTTTTATTTCTTTAGCCGGTAAACTTTCTCAAACCACTGACCATAGCTATTTGAGGAAGTTCGCAGCGTTCTTGTGGTGAAATATCCTCGGGGCGTATGTAGTCAATATTCTTCCTCAGAGTGAGAAGTCTTATTGCCTCCATCATCTTGGATAGGTCAAATCCTCTAGGGCAATTGACAGTACAGGCAAGACAAGAGGCACAAATCCAAACAGTTTTGGAATTGGCAATTTCCTCTTCCAATCCTAATCGTGCCAGTTCAATAATCTGGCGAGGGGAAAGGTCCATATTAGAAGTCGCGGGACAATTTCCAGAACACATACCACACTGATAACATAACTGAAGGTTTTGCCCGCTGAGCTCCTTAACTTTTCTTACAAACTCACGGCGTAGCCTTTTGGGCGAAATGGTTACAGACATCCTCTTATCACTCCCTCAATTGCCTTACAGAATTGCCTCTTCATGGCGAGAACACCAGCACTGCATGTTGACAGCCACAGGCATGCTGGCAATGTGGCAAGGAAAGCTTTCCACGTGAACTGCCAAGGCGGTAACTGTGCCACCATAGCCCATAGCACCGATGCCCAGATTGTTAACTCTTTCCAGAATTTCCCTCTCTAAATCAGCAACCTCAAGATCAGGGCTTGGTTCGCCAACTTTGCGTAACAACGCCTTCTTAGCCATAAACATGGTCTTGTCCGTCGTCCCACCGATGCCAACACCAATGATAATCGGTGGACAGGGGTTGCTACCAACCTCGTCAACAAGATTAACGACAAAATCTATCACCCCTCGGCGTCCCCTAGCCGGAGTTAGAACAGTCAGGCGAGAACAATTTTCTGAGCCACCTCCCTTGGGCAAGACGCTAATTTTCAGCCTATCTCCAGGAACTATATCAGTATGAATCATAGCTGGTGTGTTATCTTTGGTGTTTACTCTAGCAAAACAAGGCTGACTCACTATGGATTTACGCAAATAGCCCTTATCATACCCCTGGCGCACCCCTTCGTTGACTGCTGTATAAAGGTCTCCATTGGTTATGTGCACTTCTTGGCCCAGCTCCAACATGACCACGGCGGCACCGGTGTCCTGGCAAAGAGGAATTTGTTCCTCGCCAGCAATGTTTGCATTTTCCAAGATTTTATCCAGCACATTACGGCAAACAGGAGATTTCTCTTTTTCTTTTGCTTGCCTCAATGCAATTATCACATCTGGGGACAAATAATGGCAAGAATGCTCAAATAAACGACCTATGGTGTTCGTTACGTCACCAGCTTTGATTTCCTTCATCTTTCTTTGCCGGCTTATCCTGGCTTCCTGATGCTGGCTGCGTTGGATGTTACGTTTCTATCCCATTACCTTCGGCACAGTAAGGCTAGCATCCATCAGGAACAGGATTTTTGCCTTTTCTCCCTTCTTTTCAATTGCTCTATCTAGCGCCTCCTGAACTTCGTGACAAGGTTTGATAAATGCTTGTTCCATATCTTGCTCCGCAAGCCCGGTTACTCCCCAGATTTCTGCCCGGGTGGCAATCTCAGCCATTTTAGCAGCTTTATGATAACCCAGTTTATAGCCTCGCTCAATTCTTTGCAGAGCTTCCTGAGGAGTTTTACTGCTGGCCAAGAGATTAAAGTATGCCTCTTCTCCTATGCCAGACCTGCACTCAGAGACAAGTATAAGAATCCCTCCC
>SOHS01000011.1 GCA_004377135.1 Dehalococcoidia bacterium
TGAACAAAAAGCCAAATTGTTCAGTAGATCAGCTAAAAAGAGCTATGTTCATTAGAATTGTTCACTTGCCAAACTTACTCCTATGGCTTGCCATCAAAAAACTGCAAGCATAAAATAGGGACGCCGAGAACATTCTGATCCTAGTCAGTGGCTATCCAATGGCGATGAGGCGATTTCTAGCATAGCAAGGTAATGAAACAGTCAGTTAAGCAATTTCTAAAACCAGCTTGGAGAAAAATCCTAATCACCCTAATTCTTCTAGGTCTTACATATTTCCATAAGGTCGACTGTTTACCTCCAGGAATGTTAATATGCGAAGCCTATGGATTTCCAATTTCTTACTTTCGCATGTGGAGTGGGGATTTCGTTTATTGTCCCCAATATTCTATTTTATGGCTGGGGCTGGTAGTAGATTTAATCTTCTGGTATTTTGTTTCCTCTGCAATAGTTTTTGCTCTTATACAGTTAAAGAAGCGACATTAACAATGCATCGGATTGTTCACTTTGCTATCCATAGCGCCTGAGGCAGATGTAGGCCTAGAATAGAGCCGCGGCGGGATTTAACAACCTTAATAAGCTACCTGGCAATCTTAGCTTTTGCCCTTCGGCGTCTTCTGAGCCAGATTACCGAAGGTGGAATTCGGGACCAGTTCGTTGGAAACAGGTCTCCAGCTCTATTCGAAAGGATATGCCTTACCCGTTTCTTTCCCCATTTCCTGCAGCAATGCTTTACCACCGGAGAAAATGGGCGAGGCTTCTTGAGGTGATTTGTGAACCATGGTGATTGACTCTGTGGGACACGTAGATGCACAGAGTCCACAGCCAATGCACCTATCCTTGTCGATGACGGTATAGTCATTTTCACTTCGGATGGCATTTACCTGGCATCGCTCCACGCAGGTACCGCAGTTAGTGCAGGTCTCCTGGTTTTTTGTGGCATAGTAGTTTGACCTTACTATGGCTTGCGGATTACCGTATTTTGTGACGTGTGCTAAAGACTTGCAACAGCAGCCACAGCAGTTACATATGAATGCCTTGTTGCCCGCGCTGTTTGTGGAGCAGTGAATCAGGCCATCCTCCTCGGCTTTCCCCAGTATCTCCTTTGCCTCCTCTTTTGAAATTTCCCGACCGAGTCCATTTTCAATGTAGAAGTCGGCTGATGCCCCAAAGCTCATACAAGCCTCCAGTAGCTTGTCACATCCCTTTCCAGCCATTCTACTTTCTTTCCGGCAAATGCAGTCGGCAACAGCAAACCTGGTATGTGATTCGATAATCTGTGACACCTTTTCATAGGGCTGAATCTCGGTGCTCCCTTCTATCTCTTGCTCAACAGGGATAACGCGAAGTCCTCCTAATTTTCGGTTGCGCTGTGCAGGTACCATTCCCTCCTCGAAATACTTCTCGTAAAGCTTGATGTTTTCCTGGGTCAGGTTTTTCAACTGGAGTTCCCAGATTCCCACTATCCAGGGTATCAGGGCGTAGTAAAGCTCGTTTTCAGGCGCTGTATAACGCATTATTAATCCCCTTTTGGACATATCGTAAAGGGTTCTTCCCAGTTCAGTTTTGTCCTTCCCTGTCCGCTCTGCTATATCCGCTACATTTTCTGGTGGGAAAGGTCTCAAGTGCAACATTATCTCGGCCTCATCGAGAGCAAAGAGGTGCTGTAGTATCTCCAGCTCCACGCCGCTTTCAGTTTTGGGGAATCCCTGCGGGAACATATCCAGTCTTTCACGAAGTCTTTCATAAACGTTAGGCATAGGCACCTCCTCTCACTTTTGACGAGAATGAATTCTTGTCCAGAAACAATGTACTACACCCCTTTGATCGGACAAATGAGGTAAGGAATGTCCAACAGCAGGCAAGTGTTACAATATAATACAAAATAGTAGAAAGTTCAACCGAGTACATTCCTATTTTTTGTAGGCTTAGTTACATAATAGTCGGAAACGTTGGCTGATAATTCGGGTATCTGTTACTTGCCCCCGACATCAACCCCATAAGAACGACTTAAGGACGAATCTTGAATTTAGCTACCTGTGGAGATGGAAAGAATTCCCATTCTCCCTTGCAACCAGAGTTTACAGCAGCTACTTCCACATGTAACATCGCAATACCGCAATCCAAACGTTTAGAGACATTGAACTCTGGCCCGCTAGTCCTTACGAAAACTGTGATGCTATCGTCTTGTACGTTAAAACCCCATGGTTGACGATTGACAGCAGAAGGAGCAAGCCTGGCAGCTTCAAGAGATACATTTATCCAGTTAGGCCACTGCTCCTTTGGCAAGCCTCTAACCAGCTTGGAAAGTGGTAAACGATTATGTGACCGACCAAAACGGGTCATCAACTTCTCTTCCCAAGACTCAGACTCCCGCGCATAGCCCACTGGAGTTACAGCCAGTATCCGTTCTTTATTGCTCACTTCTATGAGAGAAGTCACGATCTCCGGTCTGAAAAAGCCGGCAACCCAACACGTATTTAATCCCAAAGCTGTCGCCTCTAAGATGATTCCCTCACCTGTGTAGCCGACCCTCTCCTGGACAAATGGGTCATCCATGTTTCCGATAAAAGCAATGAACGCCGGGGCGCCTTTGACCTTACCGTAGCTTCCAATAATACCTTTGAAAACGCTCTCTGTTGATTCAATTACAAGACGTGACCGAGCACTGGGAAATGGAGCGAACTGGTTACAGACCTTGTCCAGAGCTGCCAGGGTCTCTGGAGTTATGGGTAAATTGGGATCGAAACGTCTGCGTGACCTCCGCTTTTTGATTGCCGGGTGCCATGTTGAGAAAGGGATGTCCATATATTTCTAATACTTGTAGGTTAACCCATCGACAGGTAAATTTCAAATGGATGAGGGACAGCAATATTCTGTAATACGGACTGACTAGTCACGAGCCAGGATATCCCGAACCTGCACGGCAAAAGCCTCGCTCCTAGTATCTCCGGTGACAATCTGAATCTGCTTTGCCGAGGACACGCCCAGTCCCAGCTCAGCAGCTCGTGCAATCTGCTCTTGTTCAAAGATAGAGCCGCGGCTGACCTCTGGTGTCGTCCCCAACAGACGGAGAATCGCTACCCCTACCGCGTCGATGGCCACTCGGTCGGTGCCAGCCAGCATAATCCTGGCCTCTACTTTGGTACCACGGTCGGGCCCACCGTCCACAAATGCCTCCACTCCATCCAGGACCACTAAATCTGGCGAATAAGCGGTATTAATCTCAGCAATCATTTGCCGCTGGTAACGTGATGAATGAAGTTCGCCCATGTACGGATAGCCTTTCAAGGGGACAAGCCCTACCGAGTTCTTCAAAGAGAGTGTGAAATGGCCGCCGTAAGCATGTGTCTTGAGACAACAGGTCTGGACAGTTGATTCCGCCTCCAGATAAATGCGCGGAAAATGAAAACCTTGGCTCCAGTGACTTTCTCTAGGCTCTATTTTACTCCAGCCTTCGGGGCCTACCTCTTCCAGATTGAGGATGTTGAAGCCCAGTTCTTGAGCTAGCTTAAAAATCCCCTTCTTCTCCATAACTGTCCGGGGGCTATCTCCGGGTCCACTTCGCTCAGCCAGGGTGATCTGCTTTGCTCCCATCTGCTGGAGAGCTAGAACCAGAGACCGCAGTGTGTCATTATGCGTTGAACCCGGTGCCGGGTCAGCCGAATTGAAATTAGGTTTCAGCACCACACTTTTGCCACTAAAAGATTTTAACTCAAGGAGGTTTATTGCTTGCCTAACACCTTCACCCCGGTCCTTGGTGCTTATCAATGCCACTTTTGTCATACAAACCTCATCCGTCGCGGTGGTCGTTAAGGCAGCCGCTGCAGTTGGGCGGGTCAGTTTCGCTACTTGTTGGAAACCATCCCTACAAGCTGCTAACAGGGATGACCACACTGCAAGTCAGCTTATTAGAGCCATAGTACCAGTTTTATATCGCCGCCGGCAAGGCTCTATTCAGCGGGAATACAGCTGGTTATCACGGACAGGTAATATTCATTCGGTCGCTGTCCCAGCAATGCCAGTCGTCATCGCCGAAATGATTGAAATCCTTGACGCGCCCTTCTCCGGTAGTGCTGCTCCATTCGATATACGTGTGGTTGTCTTCGCCCTTGTTGTACAAATCCCAGATGTGGTCGTAGGGAACACCTTTAGTATACTGGGTATCGATATAACCTCCGTTCTCCGGATCATCGGGAACTATGTTTGTGTATTTGATGGCATGCGTACCTGCGGAGATATTGCGGGACCAGTCTATTTGCAGGAGGTCGATTGGGTCGGCCGGGCTCTTCTTAAGAATCCAGAAGCCCTCGGTTGCGGGGAGATCGCATTCGCCATAGTACCATAGAAAATCTTCATACTCGCCTTCTTTGGATATTTTCATCTCCCAGTGGACTCCCTCCGTGATAAACTGTCCGTGCAGCTCAGCGGTGTATACGGAGCCGCCGATGTTTACCGAATATGACCAGACCCATGAGCCGTCTGGCTGCTGAAGCGGAATATTATGGAAAGACGCACGAAATGCCGCTACCGGCACAGCAAGTCCGACTCTGATAACTAGGCCCAGATACCTACGACGCTCGCCGCATAGTTCCAGTTGGATTGATTACCTGTTGCAAGAGATGTTAGACCATTGGTCTCATCGAAGTCTTCAAAGGAGATGACAAAAGTCTCTTCCGGCGGAATAGTCGGCGCTCCCGATGCGTCACTGCATCCGGCGACGGTTAAAATCACCATGGCCAGAACCAGCAGTAAATGCACCAGCGTTCTACCTCTCAGTATTTTCATAAATATCCTCTTTGCCTACCTTCGCCTGTTGCCTGAATCATGGCATAAGGCAGGCATATAGAGAAATGCTAACATCTGAGCGAAGAACAGTCAACGGCATTTTAGATGTGTGTTTATGGTATGTGGTTTGTCACACTCAGATGCTCTGTTCTGGAGGTTCTACACCTGGAGATAACACAGGCCGGCTCTTTCAGGTTATTATGGGGGATTGCTGCTCCTGGAAAGGGTGCATCCTCAGGACCAGCGAGAAAAGGAAGGGATACTTCGCTTTCAAGTGCTGAACGTAGTCTAACCACTCACTGGCCAGATGGTCATACATTCTTTGGATATCGACAGCAAGGTGCTCCAGGTCTTTCTCGGGAAGACCAATAAGCGATGGTCTTGCCTCAAGCTCTTCATCCAGGTGGGTAACTGCCCAGAGCAGGTCGGTAAAACGGTCATGCTCCAGCAAGCTGGGATTCTCTAGCAGCGTCAACAAGAACGTTCGTTTCTGCGCCAGAAAGGCTTTGAGCCTGCCGAGGTCTATATTCCGGCAGTCAACATCTACTTTGAGGTGGTAAGCAAAGTCGACAGCTTTTTGGAAATCTCTCTTTGTCCAGCTCTCAGTAACGTTCAGGTGGCTGGAAATCTCCAGGCGGTTATCGAAATGTTCGAGGAGATCTTGAAGTAGGTGATTGCCCAGTTCGCTGAAAAAAGCTCCCACCACCATATTTAGTTTTTCTAGTTTAGCTTGCATCTCCCGGCGGGCCAGGAGGCGCTCGATGATAATCACCACTAATAGGACCTGGAGGGGCAGAAAGGCAAGGTCACCGACCATATAGATAAATATATGGCGAACATCACGAAAAATGAGGTAATGAATGAAATATGCAAGTGCTGAAAGCGCCACAAATGCAATAGCTAAGTAGATAACAAATGAGAACCGCTTTCGCATATTAATTACCAGAACCTCGATCAGTAAATGGGTACAACATAGTCTAGTTTTACTTGAATATTATAGTGACATAGTCGCCATCGGGCAAGATGCTAATATTCTAGGGACATAATACCTGAGTGTAGTAGGCCTAATTATTATGGTGTCCCTAAAATTCCGTTGCTGTCTTTACAACCTATGCCGGCATTAAAAACATGCCTGAGATAAGCAGAAAATTGAAATGAGCCGTTATCGACAAAACCGACGCCTTATTAACGCCACTCTGTTGTGGGCATTGTCCTGTATGTTGTTAATCTAGCCGCTCCCATCGTAACTGCTTTGGCTTGTCTAAGCAAATCTCGTGTTCTCCTTGAATCCGCCCATGTCCTCCAGTTCTCAATCGTCTCCCATGTGCTTATCATTATGACGACAGAGAAATCCTCCTCGCTGATGAGATTCTCAGCGCCAACGAAGCCTGGATATTGCATGGCATGGGATCTGAGCTGCATCAATATGGGTTCTACGTCCTTATAACTCAACACCTTATATCCTATGATGCCTTTTATCATTGCCGTCTCCTTTCATTTCCTGCCTGCAGTTTCCTTCCCTTTTATGCTTCAGGCTATCGCGTCGAATTTTACCTAATATCGCTAACTTCAGTCTAATTGCCCCTTGTGTAATTGTCAACGCGCATAGCACATCGTCATAGGACATCTTGGCCTTTTAGGGCATACGTTGTGCAACTAGGACCTCGGAAAGATAATCGGCGTTGACTAAAGACTGCGTCACGTTATGTTATTTCCCGTGATACGTCTTGCCGTCACAACACACTACATTATTAATATTGGTTAATGCCCTGAGTGATTCCTGGTTTCTATTTAAATAGCGGTTCTTCCGAAATAAATTAGTAAGATGGCGATGACGAGTAAAAACCAGTATAAAGCAGGGACCGGCCCCCACCATGGTTTGTGCCACCAGATTTTTCCTTTGCGGAAGTTTTTAATCCCATAATGTGGATTTAAAACAAACCACAAGAAGTCTTCTAGAAAAACCATACCTACGTAAAAGCCAAGCAGCAGACTTTCTAACCGCCAACTCCACGGAACAAAAAACAACGGCAGATGAACTATGGCAATCAGGAACAGCGTCATAAAAAAGTGGTAGCCGGTTATCGGGCGTCCACCTGCCAACTTGACAAGCCATCCCTTCTCTATACGCCAGCCAGGTAGCTTCGCTGCCCAGCCATCCTTACCCTCGATTTGGATTTCCCAGAAGGCAAGTAGAAAGGCCAGGAAAACCATGAAAGCTAATAGTCCTATAATCATTACTCCCGAACAACACTAAGCACGTCGGATGATATTGTAGACGTTGCTATGCCGAGGAGCAATAGGGAGCTTCGTAGTCCTAATGAGACAAGATGCAATTTGGACGCATATATGTGCCATCAAACCAACATCGGGATGTCGACATGCACTTAAATGCGAGAATGTCCTTTTCTCGTTTGAAATATATGTCACAAGATGAGTTTTTGTGCAATTCGGTAAATTGCACAAAAGTCAGGGACGCAGGCTGCTATCTCGTAGCCGGGATTGAGATGAAAGTGCCTAGTCATCTCATATGCTGGCATGGATGATGTTTCAATAATGGCTAGTCTTCCCTGATGCTTTTCTCGGCACATCGTATAGAGCGTCAAAATGCGGAAGACTATAATACTTTGGTGAAGAAGGCAACCACTT
>SOHS01000145.1 GCA_004377135.1 Dehalococcoidia bacterium
AGAGAAACAGGATGGGAAAAGCAGCAAACAACAGTGGGTAGAAAACCACCGGACCCTTGAAAATAGCTCTTAAATTCTGCTTCATCTCTGTACCCGGCGCATCAGATACAGCACCCGTTGTGATTCTAGGATATCGGCGGAATCATCTATGGTGAAATAGCTACTAAAAGATAGCATACTCTTTATTCTCCAGCAAGTCGTAATGGCGCTGAACGCAATATCTGCACGGCATCTTTTTCGGAGGCGCTGGCAAGGTTATTGTCTGTTCGGTCAGGAGATATGAACGCAGCGCCCAAAGCAGCTATCGTGGTTATATCCATGGAGTATTTCCGAAGATAATGCGGCACACCCGCACCGATAAAGATTTCATAAAGCCTGTCCACGGATTGGTCTAGCCAAATATATATTGACGTTTAACAGAAAATATAATAATATAATGATTGTCGATTATTTTTATCAGGTTGGAGGAACATTCTAATGCCTTTAATTCAAAGAAACATTGAGATTGATTCAGAGGTCTGGGCTAAACTTAAACAAGAAGCGATAGCAAAAAATAGAAATGTCCGCGATTTGGCGGGAGAAATTTTGGCTGATTATGCAATTGAAAGTGATAAGACAAAAGGGCAGAGAAACGTAAAAGCAATAATTATAGCAGCGGGTATGAGCTCTCGTTTAGCGGAACTAACTGATGACAAGCCGAAATGCATGCTTGAGATAAAAGGCAAAACAATCTTACAACGGCAAATAGAGGCATTCAATCAATGCGGGATAGATGAAATAATAGTTATCAGGGGTTATAAAAAGGAAGTAATCAATTATACCGGCGTGAAGTATATTTATAATCAAAATTATAGGCGAAACAATATACTGGAATCATTAATGTACGCAGAAAATGATATGGATGGCGAGTTTATAGCGACATATTCCGATATCCTTTTTAAAACCAGTGTTGTAAGGGCATTATTGGAAAGCAAAGCTGATATTTCTATAGTTACTGATATAGCCTGGAAGTCTCATTACAAAAAGCGCTTTCAGCATCCTATAGAAGAGGCAGAAAAAGTAATTGTCAGCAACAATAGAGTGGTAGAAATCGGTAAGGCCACTAACCCAAACGAAGCATACGGTGAATTCATTGGATTGGCAAAATTCACCAATCCCGGTGCTGAGATATTAAAAACGAACTACAAAAGAGTAGTAGCCGAATTCGGCAAAACGCAATTCCACACCGCTCCCTCAGTTGAGCAAGCATATTTAACAGACATGTTCCAGGAACTGATTGACAAGGGTTACACTATTTCTAACGTTGATATCAAAGGTCAGTGGATGGAGCTTGATACCGTCGAAGACATCAACACGGCAAGAAAGGTGTGGGACTAGGATGACTGAAGCAAAGCAACAACGGAAGCCGAGGATCAACTTAGTATTTTGGAATTTGTGGTCGACATATGCCATCTTCTACTTTGGGAGGGTTAATTATTCGCTTATAATCCCTATACTTTTGGTAACTTATCGCGGCGATTTGACGTTTTATAATGTTGGGATGGTTGCTAGCGGATTTATGACAGCATACCTCGTTGGGCAGTTCCTTCACGGGCAGTTATCGGAGAGGTTTAACCCCTTTGTTTATATGGCTGTTGGACTTATAGGCTCGGCGGTAATGAATGCCTTCCTTGGGTTTGCGGGGGGGTTTTTCTGGATGTTAATGATTGGCGAGATAATTGATGGGGGGTTTCAGTCAATGGGGTGGTCCTCCGCAGTGAGAGCCAATGCGCTTACATCCGCTAACATTGAGCGGGATGCCACACGATTAGGCACTTCCTACCAAATTGGTAACTCAGTAGTGTGGCTTATATGCGGTTTTGTAATCGGAACTTTTGGTTGGCAATGGGGATTTTGGGTTGCATCAATAGTAATGTTCATTCGTGCCATAGTGTTACTAAAAACTAGACCAAAGATAGAGTTCATACCTCGCCCTTTCAAGGAAAGAGTAAAGCTCACTGTCAATTTTTCGATAGTTATCAGTGCACTATCATTATGTCTCTTGAATATGGTCAGGTATGGAGTAATAATCTGGATTCCAACGTATTTATATTTAGAACATGCTATGCCAATAGAGAAGGTAGGATTGAATGTATTTTTGATACCACTAGCCGGGGTGGTGGGCACACTTATGTATAATAGGCTGAAAATTCACAAGGATATCCTCACTGTCATATACGTGATATCTTTGGCGGTCGTAATGTTTGTTTTACCTAGCGTGTCTGGAATGGTTATGCTGGCGCTACTTGTGCTAAGTGGATTCTTAGTCTATGGACCTCACGTGTTCCTGGTGTCGACAGTACCCAGCAGGTTTGCTAGTCAACGCATTGTAGCTGCTGCTACCGGCTTCATTGATGGTTGGGCGTATATTGGCACTGTGATAATAGGTATAGCTGTCCCCTTTATATTAGACAAAACTGGCTACTGGAGTTCTGTATTCTACTTCTGGGGTGCAATATCATTGGTCATGGCTGGCTTGGTAACAGTGATGTTTGTGAAAGCCATGATTAAACGGAAGTTTGAGGGAGGCCCAGAGCTTTAGCCGGCGTGGGGCGCTTACTTGTTAGCGGACACCTAAAGACGGCCGCTTCAACTATCTTTGCACTCAGAACATTATGTACTTTGTATATAGATTCAAGCTCTGGGGAATTTAAGAGCTCGCGAAATTTCTTAGCTTTGGTCACTTTTGCCTACCCCTCCATTTTCCATGGGGTTGGTCTCTTGCGAAATGAGACGATGGACATAATCGGCTCCGATTTCAGCCGACTTACCAAAGTGAAATAGATACTGCTCCCGCAATTTAATTATAGCTTTTTTGTATTGCGGAGCGGCAGATACGAGTTGGCTGATGACAGTTGGCACTGTGGCTAATTCTTCAGGCTTCACAATAACGCCGATTTTTGTCCGTGTAGCAAGTTCCAGCGGTTCAATATTCAAATCACGATACTTTTCATTTTTTATTTTGACAGGAACATCGAGGAATAACACGGGGCGTTCAGTACCCAATGCGTATTCAAGGGCAACACCTGAGCAATCACATATTAGAACGTCAGCCATCAACAGCGAATTGTGTGTGGCAATTGATTTCTCCAGTGTAAAATTGGGCTTCTTACCAAATCTGTGCTCTAATCGCGCTATTAGGCGTGGGGAACGTCTTACAGTTTCCGGATGAGGTCGAACGATGACTTGATAACCTTCTCGCAAGAGAAGTCCAACAAGTTCCTCACCGCAAGATTCGAGAACATTGGCCACTCCCCACGAGGGCGCAATGAGGATAATCTCCCTGTCAGGCTGAGACGGCTTTTGGCAAACATACTCTTGATAGTCCTGATAGATGCGTTCGAGACGGTAGTAGCCGGCTTCTACGAGCGTTTTTGGGGGAAGGTTATTAAGCTTCTCATGCTGACGAATCTCTTCAACGTGGTGCGGTCCGGCGCAGAGAATGCTGTCATAATGGTCGAACGCGCCATACCGGTACACCATGTGAGTGCTGACAAGAGCATGAACGATATAAACATAATGTACGGGATTGATTGAACGCTTGAGGTGGAATTTGTTGAGGTCGGTTAACGTCATGACGAAGACTCTGCAATCAACAAATGCCATGAAGAATGGTAATAACCTGTTCAGGTAGAAAGTCTTTATTCTTGGGTCTGAGTTACTCAGGATTGGGTCATGCCGGTCAGACGTGATATAGCACAGCGTCCTGTTATATTCATCGGTTAGCTTTTTGATAATGCCTTCGAAATAAGGGTAATACCCGCTATGTTCGGCGTAGAATACGATAGACCTGTCTTGAACGGATAGCTTCTTGAAACGGCGATAGTGTGCTATCTCTTTCAACATGGGCGAAGTTTATCCTAATACACTCGCTAGCGCAGCTTCATTTTGCCAAGTTTACCTGGCAGTAGACGATGCAATCACGCCAGAAAAGGAAGCCGCTGGGGTCACGGAAGTAAGCCGGGAGCTGTGCGCTATTCGCTCTTCTCAGTTTCCTCAGTCTCCCCACCCTCCTCCTTATGTCTTCGCCTCGCGAATACATTGGTTAAGAAATTCTTCACCCTTACCCTATATATACCAGTCATAGCCGCCCCTCCGATAACCAAGCCAATGAGTACCTGCGATATAATGGTAAGTGTGCCGGGGCCGATATAATAGGCATGAGCTGCCTGGTCGAATGTACCAGCATCAACAGAGGCATAAACCGTTTGCGAGAAAATCAAGAAAAGCGAAACGCTGAGTGCGAGTGTGATTCCTAGATGTTTTACCCTATTCATGCTGCTGCTCCTTTCCGTGTTGTGTTAATTACTGAACATGTTAGCTAACCGATATGTGTTTGTCAACTTGCGTGTCGCCGAGGGGTTGGGATTGCCACGGCACTGCGTGCCTCGCAATGACACTCGGGAAAGGGGCTGGTTGCTTTCAGGTAATGTGCCCTCTGGCTACCAGGTAATCTTTTAACGCTTCCTGCCAGGGTCTCATGTCATCCATGCCCAGGAGCCGCAGGTGGGAATTATCCAGCACCGAATAACGGGGTCTCCGGGCTTTCTGGGGGTACTGGTCTGAAGTTATGGGGACGACCGGGGTCGTTATGCCAGCCAGCTTAAGTATCTCCACGGTGAACTCATACCATGAGGAGGCACCTTTATTGGTGATATGGGATATGCCGTAATAGTCGGTGGCCATCAACTGGGCTATTTTCCGGGCTAAATCCCCGGTGTAGGTGGGGGAGAAGACCTGGTCATTGACCACCTTGAGCTCATCACGCTCTCTGGCCAGCCTGAGCATGGTCTCGATGAAGTTGCCGCCCTTGCCGCTGGAGCCGGCAGTGCCGAAGAGCCCCGAAGCCCTGACGATGAAGTGTCTGAGACAAAAATGGCGAACAAGGTTTTCCCCAGCCAGCTTGGACTTACCATAGATGCTAAGGGGAACAGGTGTATCGAATTCGGTATAGGGGGTAGTTCGCGGCTCAGCCTCGCCGCCAAAGACATAGTCGGTGCTGATGTGAACCAGCCTGGCTCCAAGTTCTTGAGCAACCACGGCAACATTGCGGGCTCCCAGAGCATTCACTGAGAAAGCTTTATCTTTTTTATCTTCGCAGTCATCGACTCGAACATAGGCGGCGGTATTGATAATGATAGCCGGATTGTGTTTGAGCATGGCTTCCCTGACAGAAACTACATCGGCAATTTCGATATCAGCATGCGTAAAGGGAATGACATCGAAGTTATGCAGGGTTTGGCACAGATCAGTGCCCAGTTGCCCATTAGCGCCTGTGACCGCTACTTTCACCTTTCGAGGTACATTTTTTTGTAGTATTTAGAATACTCGCCGCTTTTGATTGACCGCCACCAGGACTCGTTCTTTAGATACCAGTCAACAGTAGCGCTCAAGGCTTTTTCAAAGGAAAAAGCTGGTTTCCAGCCCAGTTCTGTGGCTATTTTGGCGCAATCCAGAGCGTAGCGGCGGTCGTGGGCAGGGCGGTCGGTAACGAATTGTATCAGGCCCTGTGGTTTGTCCAGCAGCTCCAGCAGCTTGCGGATAAGCTCCAGATTGGTCTTCTCATTGTCGCCGCCGATATTATATATCTCTCCGGGTTGGCCTTTCTGAATGACGACATCAAGAGCCCGGCAGTGGTCAACTACAAAGATCCAGTCCCTGATGTTGAGGCCATCACCATAGACAGGGACTGGTTTATCTTCCAGGGCATTGGTGATAACCAGGGGAATCAACTTCTCGGGAAACTGGTACGGTCCGAGATTGTTGGTGCAGCGTGTGATAATCGCCGGGAGACGGTGGGTCTTGAAGTAGGCACGACATAAAAGGTCAGCAGCGGTTTTGCTGGCTGAATACGGACTATTGGGAGATAAAGTTGATTCTTCAGTAAAGCGGCCGCTATCAATGGAGCCATAGACTTCGTCAGTGGACACCTGGATAAATCTTCCCAACTTGTATTGGCGTGCTCCCTCTAGCAAAATTTGGGTACCTTTAATATTGGTCTCGATGAATGGCGAGGCGTCCAGGATGCTGCGGTCAACGTGGCTCTCAGCAGCAAAGTTCACAATAACATCGAACCCTTGGCCTAATAGCTTGTCGACGAACTTTCTATCAGCTATGTCTCCTTTGACGAAGTGGTAGCCGGGCTGGTCTTGTATATCTTTTAAGTTCTCCAGATTGCCGGCATAGGTGAGCTTATCCAGATTGGTTATCTCCCAATCAGGGTGTTCCTTTAATGCATAGTGGACAAAATTGCTGCCTATGAACCCGGCGCCGCCGGTGACAAGTAGCTTCATCTTGCCTCCTCTGTGTAGTAAAACCTGATATCCGCATTCTTTAGAGTAGGCCATTTCCCGTCTTTGGCGGACAGAATCGGCTCCTTAACAGGCCAGTCGATATTCAAGTCTTCATCACTCCAGATAATACCCGCTTCAGATTCAGCGGAGTAGCCATTGGTGGTTTTATATACGACTTCGGCAATCTCTGAAAGGACACAGAAACCATGGGCAAATGTTTCAGGAACATAGAGAATATTCTTATTTTCTTCCGATAAGATTACCCCTACCCATTTACCCCAGGTAGGTGAGCCCTTTCTTATGTCAACGGCGACATCAAATATCTCACCTCTTACCGCCCTCACCAACTTTCCCTGCGCGAAGGGTGGGTTTTGATAATGTAATCCCCTCAGAATCCCTCTAGCAGAACGGGAGTGATTGTCCTGGACAAAATTTGCCTTTATGCCAGCAGCAACAAAATCTGGCATCTTATATGTTTCCATAAAGAAGCCTCTCTCATCCTCAAAAACCTTTGGTTCTATCAAGACCACCTCCGGAATCTCTAACCTCTTGAAAGCAAATGGCATGTCGTTCTTTCGCTTCTAGAGTTCTACCTTAGCATCATCCCCGACAAAGAGCGTGGTTGTCTTGAAGTTATCTCCCCGCCTGGTCACCATTGTGCACCGACCGATGACAGAGTCACTCAACCGCTCGATATTGCGGATAGAGCATTTTTCCAGGATGACCGAATGCTCTATCGAGGAGTGCTCGATCACTGTGCCCGCTCCAATGCTCGTGAAAGGACCGATAAATGCATTCTTTACTTGACACTCTTCGGCAATAGATACCGGTCCCCTTATAACGCTGTTTTCTATGCTTGTTCCTTCTCCAACCTCGACTCTGCCTGCCACCTGGCTGGCAGCATCAATTTCGCCTCTTAAATCTCGTTTCACAAATTCATCAAGGACAACACGATTCGCTTCCAGGAGGTCATCTTTCTTCCCGGTATCCAGCCACCAGCCGGTGAGGATGTGACTGCGCACCTTTTTGCTGGAATCAATGAGTTGTTGGATGGTATCGGTTATTTCAAGTTCTCCTCGCCATGAG
>SOHS01000113.1 GCA_004377135.1 Dehalococcoidia bacterium
CAGAAGCATACTCAACCCTGATGAGCGGGTCAATCGTTCAGGCTCTGTTCCAACTTAGTGTTGACTTAACAGTCACAATCCCATCTCACTAGCTACCACTTCTCGATAGAAATCGGCATCGCCAAAGGCAAGCTCTGCAGCCTTGGTACGCCTGGTGTAAAAATGCAGGTCATGTTCTATGGTGACGCCAATAGCCCCGTGAATTTGATGCGCCAGAGCAAATACGCGCTGGGAGGCCTCGCCTATCCAGGCCTTAGCTATGGCTACCTCTTTGGTGCAGTGAAGTCCCTCACTTAACATCCAGGCTGCCTGGTAGGTGCTAAACCTGGAGCTATCAACATCGGTTGCCATATCGGCGCAATAATGTTGTATAGCTTGAAAGCTGCCAATGGGACGGTCAAACTGTTTCCTTTCTTTGGCGTAGTCTACGGTCATCTCCAACACTCGTTGAATATTACCGACCATCTCACAACATTTTCCCACCGCTGCCCGCTCAATTATCTTCTGCACTGCGCTCCATCCTTGGTTCAGCCGGCCCAAAATGTTAGCTTCGGGTACTAGCAATTGGTCAAAAACCACCTCACATAGCTTATCACTGGCGATGGTCTTTAGAACTGTGTGCTTTATTTTGGGATTCTTAGCGTCGGCCAGAAATATGGTGACTTCGTTTTCAGGCTTGGTTCTGGCGACGCATAGCAGGTAGTCAGCAATATGAGCATCAGCGACAAACAGTTTTGTGCCGCTGATGATATAGCTGCTATTATTGCGAGCAGCCTCGACTGTGACTGAAGAGGCATCGTAATTGTGATAGCCGGGTTCAGTCAGGGCTAGGGTAAGGATTTTCTCGCCACGGATTATCTTAGGCAGGTATTCTTGTTTTTGCTCCTCGCTGCCAATATCCAATATGGACAAGCCTCCGAGAACCACTGTGGAGAAAAAAGGGCCTGGTAAACAAGCCCGTCCCATCTCCTCTAATAGCACTGCCAGGTCGAGAAAACTCATATCGCCGCCGCCATATTTCTCGGGGAAGGCCAAGCCCATCCAGCCCAGCTCAGCCATCTCCTGCCAGAGTTCTCTGGAATAACCTGTCTCGCTTTCTTCCATCTGTTTAACGAATGTTTTTGAGCACTTATCAGCCAGGAAGTCGCGGGCTGTCTTTTTTAGCATTTCCTGTTCTTCAGTAAGAGTTAACTTCATAGCTATCCTCCTGTATAAAACTTTCTAAGCGCCATTCTCAGCTGCCGGCGAAGAATCTTTGAGTCCTGAGACCCTTCGCTCAGAGTCATGGCTTATGAGCTTGGTAGCCCCAGTCCCCGTACAGCCAGGATATTTTTTAAGATTTCCGTTGTGCCGGCTTGAAGACTGTAACCTTTAGAGCCTAAGTATGAATGTAAAGCCATGCCCCGCACAGGGACTAACTTGGAACTTGATGTCAACTGTCCATAGGGACCCAAGACCTCCATAGCCACACTGGCCAGGTGTTTCTCAAATTCAGTGGAATAGACCTTGGACATAGCGGATTCCCAATTAGGAGCTCGCCCTTCTTCCATGACCAAAGCGACTCTATAAATAAGCAAGCGTCCCACCTCAAATTCAATCTGTAGTTGCGCCAGCTTATTGCGGATTACAGGATCCTGAGACAGTCTGCTCTCCTTGGCAAACTGTATGATAGCCTCGAAAAGAGGATAATTGCCCATCAGGCGTTCCATGCCACTCCTCTCGTAATCAAGCTGGTGGAGGACTTGATAAAAGCCACGATTCTTCTCCCCCACCAAATACCTCTTGTGCACGCGGACATTGTCAAAGAACACATCATTCCAGGCTTCGGTGCCGGTGATATCAATCATGGGGATGCGACTAACGCCAGGTGACTTCGCATCTACGATAAACTCACTAATACCCCTATGCCTGGGTGCCTCGGGGTCTGTTCGAACATACACATCAAGGTATTGAGCGAAGGAAGCGCAGCTAGCCCAAGTCTTCTGACCGTTAATTACATAATAATCACCATCTTCTACCGCCCTGGTTTGTAGTGAAGCTAAGTCGGAACCAGCTCCCGGTTCGCTCATTCCTAGGCCAAAATAAGCCTCTCCCTTGACAATCCTGGGCAGAAATTCCTTCTTTAACTCATCTGAGCCGAAGGAGAGGATAGCACCTCCGACCTGACGGTCACCAAACCAGTGACAAGCTGCTGGTGCCCCATAGCGGAGCATTTCTTCAGTAAGGATAAGCCTGTCTATATGGCTGCGATCCTGCCCCCCATACTCTTCAGGCCAGGTCAGACCTATCCAGCCCTTCTGCGCCACCCGTTTGGTAAATTCAGGGTCAAAGCCTTGTACCCAGGCATCACAGGCAGGTTCCCAATAC
>SOHS01000030.1 GCA_004377135.1 Dehalococcoidia bacterium
GACATCAGTGGCAGCACCGCGCCCGGTATAGGTTACACCCTTACTTTCTATTCGTATTAAAACTTCCCCGATGGCATCAATCCCCTCGGTAATCGATTTAACGGTGAACTCCGTGAGTCTGTTAGGTATCCCAACTATGCGGTTGATAGCTTTATATACGGCATCCACAGGACCTGTGCCCAAAGCAGCATCAGCCAAACTCTGCCCCTCTGGACCGATGAGCCTGACTGTTGCCGTAGGGATACTATGGTCACCGCAGGAAACTTCAACATGGTCAAGATGGTACACCTCGGTAACAGTGCGTAGTTCCTCGGCTATCAGCGATTCAACATCTCGATCTGTGACTTCCTTTTTCTTATCTGCTAATTCTTTGAAGCCCTGAAAGGCACGGTTTAAGTCTTCTTCGCTTAAAGTGTAGCCAAGCTCGGATAGTCTCTCCTTGAAGGCATGTCTACCACTCACCTTACTCAATACCAAGGTACTCGAGGGTATGCCCACCGATTTAGGGTCCATAATTTCGTAAGTGATAGACTTTTTAAGCACGCCATCTTGATGAATACCTGACTGATGGCGAAAAGCGTTTGCCCCAATGATAGCTTTGTTAGGCTGGATGGAAAAACCAGTAAGCTCGCTAACTAAACGACTTGTCCGGTAAATTTGAGTCGTATCAATACCGGTGGTGAGATTGAAGAAATCCCGGCGAGTTTTTAAAGCCATGACAATTTCCTCTAGAGAAGCATTGCCGGCTCGTTCACCGATGCCGTTAATAGTACATTCAACCTGCTGTGCACCTACCCTTACTGCTTCGAGACTATTAGCCACAGCCAACCCCAGGTCATTATGACAATGCACGCTGAGCACAGCCTTGTCAATGTTAGGCACGTTGTCCAGTATGCCCCGGATTAAACTGCCAAATTCCTGAGGTGTAGCATAGCCCACAGTATCGGGGATGTTAACCGTGGTTGCTCCAGCATTGATCACTGTTTCCAGAATTTGATAGATATAAACAGGATCAGCACGACTAGCATCCATCGGTGAGAACTCAACATCGTCTAAATAACTCTTAGCTCGAGCCACCATTTCCTGAGACATCTTTAGAACCTCATCCCGACTCTTCTTAAGCTGGTGAGCTAGGTGAATGTCTGAAGCTGAAAGAAAAACGTGAATCCGGGGATGCTCAGCTTCCTTAACCGCCTCCCAGGCCCTGTCTACGGCTTCAATATTGGCAAGGGTCAGAGCGCAAATTGTGGGACGCTTAAGCTCCCGGGCAATAAGGCGGACAGCCTCAAACTCTCCAACTGAGCTGGCAGGAAAGCCAGATTCAATAACATCAGCGCCAAGTCTATCCAGTTGCCTGGCTATTCCAAGCTTCTCATGGAGGTTCAAGCTCGCTCCCGCGGCTTGCTCACCATCTCGTAAAGTAGTATCGAAAATGATGACCCTTTCCATGACCTTCTCCTTCAATAGAATGGGCAATCCCTGTTGCTTCTTCGGCAGATTTTATCCTTATTTCCGATTCTGCTTCTCCTTTCTTAAATCCAGATAACACATAAAGAATCACGTATTCTTTGAAGCCCTAGCCAAGATGTCCCTTTTCAGCTATGATACAGTAAATAACATCTGCACCAAAAAGGCCTGTGCCCACACGGCAGACTAGTGCTTGTAAGGAGACAACGATGAATAGGATAAACGCCAAAGATAAATTTGTCAATGACGGTCAGGTGGAGACATAATTTAGTGCTAAGAAATTCACCGCAATGGGAGGAGCAAGATATTCTATCATTGCAACAAGCTTAAAAATGGTACTGATAATAGATAACTATGATTCCTTTGTTTACAACCTAGCCCAATACCTGGGGGAACTGGGCTGGCAACCAGTGGTCTATCGTAATGACCAGATACCTTTAGCTCAAATCGAAGAGCTAGCCCCCAGCCATATTATTATCTCCCCAGGGCCCTGTACACCTCTAGAAGCAGGCATGTCTAACGAGACAGTGAGACATTTCGGTGGGAAAATCCCCATACTAGGGGTATGTTTGGGGCATCAATGCATTGGCTACGTCTATGGGGGCAAAATTGGTCAGACCTTGCCAGTCCACGGCAAGACCTCCATTATCCACCACGATGGCAAAACTATCTATCAGGGCTTACCCAATCCTTTTCCAGCAACACGTTACCATTCCTTAATTATCGAAACTGAGAAGCTTCCATCCTGTCTCACAATCAGTGCCAAAACTCCTGAAGGGATAATAATGGGGGTGAGACACCGAGATTATGTAGTGGAGGGAGTGCAGTTTCACCCCGAATCCATCCTCACTGAAGTAGGACACGATATTTTGACCAACTTTCTTCGTTTTACCCG
>SOHS01000151.1 GCA_004377135.1 Dehalococcoidia bacterium
CAATAAGTGAAATTATTAATGTGTGTAGTCAGCAAAAGCGCGTCAATTAGACCTTCAAGAACGACGGATACTTTAAGTGCTACCCGCTCCCTGTCGGTTCTATTGTAGTCTCTTCTCCCCTCTAATGTCCTGCTCACCGCTGCCGTCCAGAAGAAGCAAACATATGTAACCCGAACTGCGCTATCTACTCTCAACGTGGAGATTACGTCGTCTGAAATCTTCATGCTGTCGCCCGTTGGAGCTTGCATATTCTAAGTCTCTACAGTTGTTTCAGTGTCCGCAGTAGCAGATATGGCTTAAGCGTGTTTAACCAACTAGTTTGGACGACTATGCCTCAAGTGTTATAATCCCAGTATAATTATGGTAAGGCTGACTGGTATTTTCTTACCTTTTCTAGAATCTTAGAGCGGAGGAGTGAACTGTGGCTAAAGCATATCAGATGTATATAAACGGACAATGGCTTGATGCTATTGATGGCAAAACTTTTGATGATTACAATCCTTATAACGGTGAGGTTTACGCCAGGTTACCCTCCGGCAAAAGGGGAGATGCCAGAAAAGCATGTGACGCTGCCGCGGCTGCCTTCCCCGATTGGTCACACACGCCACCGGCGGAAAGACAGAAATACTTTCTGAGAGCCGCCGATATCCTTGAGAGGAGACAGCAAGAGATTCTTAATATTGTTACCCAGGAGACCGGTGGTACTTTTAGCTGGGGCATGTTCCAGACCGGCTTTATTCCCGCTCTGCTCCGGGAAGCCGCTGCTCAGGTGCACGCTATCAGGGGCGAGATTATACCAGCTGACCTTCCGGGAGCCTTCTTTATGACGATACGCCAGCCGGTAGGTGTGGTGGCAGGGATTGCGCCCTGGAACGCTCCGCTGATTCTCTCCTTGAGGGCAGTAGCTTTGCCAATGGCTTGCGGCAATACCACGGTGTTAAAGCCTTCAGCAGAAGCTCCTGTCAGCGGGGGTATTATTTTTGCCGAGGTCTTTGAGGAAGCTGGTTTCCCCAAGGGGATATTTAATGTGGTAACCAACGGGCCTGGCTTTAGTGGGGAGGTGGGTGATGAACTCATCGAGCACCCCAAAGTGCGACGGCTCAGCTTTACGGGTTCAACCGAGGTAGGCAGGCAGATTGCCGAGAAAGCGGCACGGCATCTCAAAAAAGTGACTCTAGAGTTGGGTGGCAACGATCCGCTGATAGTTTTGAAGGATGCTGACATTGATTATGCGGTCAATGCGGCTACATTCGGCCGCTTCAATCACCAGGGGCAGATATGTATGTCCTCTAAAAGAATTATTGTGGAAAAACCGTTAGCTACTGATTTTACTGAGAAGTTCGTCGAGAAAGTCCAGAGACTAAAAGTAGGAGACCCTCAAGATCCGGATACCATTATCGGACCGCTTATCAATCAGGAACAGGTTGATAAGCTTCACAAACAGGTAGAGGAAGCAATCAGAAATGGCGCTAGGCTTGTCTGTGGCGGCAAATATGACGGGCGCTGCTACTACCCAACTGTGCTGACCAATGTTACTCCAGATATGAATATTGCCCGTGAGGAGACCTTTGGACCAGTGGCACCGATAATAATTGTTGAAGATGCTGACGAAGCAGTCCGCGTGGCTAATGATAGCCGCTTCGGACTTTCAGCCGGTGTCATTACGAGCGATTTTCAGAAGGGGCTGGAAATAGCTGAGAGGCTGGAATCAGGTATGGTGCATATTAACGACTCCTCCGTTCATGATGAGCCTCAGGTCCCGTTTGGGGGGATGAAGGAAAGCGGCTATGGGCGGCATGGCGGACGGGCCGCTATCGAAGAGTTTACCGAACTCCGCTGGATAAGCATACAAAGGACTCCAAGGCAGTATCCTTTCTAAAGATACAAAAATATAAGAGGAGGTAACAAAAATGGCCAAGGAGATTATTCTTTACAACCTGAGGGACGATGTCAAAGAGGAGGACTACGTAAAGTGGTGTGAAGACTACAAAGGGCCCTTGTTGATTGGGCTGCCCGGATCGAAAAGTTTTACACTCCTCAAAATGATGGGAGGAGTACAGGGGAACGGCCAGAAAGGCAGCCCACCAAGTCCAACAAAGCCTCCGTTCAATTACATTGGCATTTTGGATGCAACCAGCCTCGAGGAATGGGGAAAGTCCAGGGAGAGCAAAGCCTTTAAGGAATTTCTCTCCCAATGGTTATCCAAATGGGCGGCTGATTTTTATATACTTGGGGGTATTGAACTTTATCATGGGGAAAGTGCTTAATGTAGCTTTTAAGCGCTTCAGTCATCCCACAAAGCCCCAAGCCATCCTTTGGATTCAGACAATACCTGAGAAATTGACGTTAA
>SOHS01000014.1 GCA_004377135.1 Dehalococcoidia bacterium
TCTCTCTCCCGGGATTACGATCGGGATGGTATTGCATGGCCAACTTCCTATAGGCCTTCTTAATATCTCCATCAGAAGCGTTCCTTGGTACGCCTAAAGACCCATAGTAATCTTTATCCATTTACTTCGATGCAATTGCCAGAATTTTGCTGTCCGCCTGCTCCCCAATATTCATAGAAATTATAGCAAAGCGGTGACGTCAGCGTTAATCACCCCTTGCTTCTTTCTCAGCTAAAAGGAGCTTTCAACACGCTATAGCGGATACAGCCGCCAAGCTCGTTACAAAGGCTAACAAGTAGTTTGACAAGGAGGTCTTTCTTTGCTATATTGCGATGGTTTATCCAAGACATCGAACCAATAAATCGGAGGTACTCGCTATGGTCATTATTGGAGAAAACATACATGTCATAGCTCAGGCAGTTTCCACAGCAATAAGGGAGAGAGATGCCAGAGTAATCCAGGATCTAGCTAAAGCCCAAACTGAAGCTGGAGCCGACTACGTTGACTTGAATGTTGGCCCCATGAAAAAAGACACCGAAGAGACCATGCAATGGCTGGTCAACGCAGTTCAGGAAGCTACTGATTTACCTTTGTCCATAGATACCCTGAATCCTGTGGCTATGGAGGCAGGCCTGAAAACTTGCAAGCGGAAGCCTCTACTTAACTCTGCCTCAGGGAAAAGTCTCTCAAAAGAGCAAATGCTTCCTTTAGCCCAAAAATATAGCTGCGATGTGGTGATTTCAGTAATGACGGACAAGGGAATGCCTCCAGATGTTGAGTCCAAGATAGAGAGTATTATGGACACGGTTGCCTATGCTAATGAATTGGGAATTCCTAACGAGAACATCTGGGTTGACCCCATACTACTTCCCATCAGCACAGCTGGAGAGGGCCAGAGGTTCACTGTGATAAATCTAGAATTTATCAATATACTCGAGGATGTTTTGCCCGAGATTAAATCCACAGTAGGGCTTTCCAATACATCCAATGGCGTGCCAGATGAACTTAGGCCGCCTCTTAACCGTACGTATATGGTCATGCTCGAGAGGAATAGGCTTCATTCTGCCATCGCTGACCCTTTGGATAAGGAACTTATTAGCTTGACCAAGGGAGGGATGCCCGAAATTGTCGAACTTATTTACAGAACCATGGATGGGGAAGACATAGCCCTCTCTTCCCTGTCTCAAAAGGAAATTGAATATGTTAAGACGGCCAAGGTCCTTATGGGAGAGACCTTGTACTCCGATGCCTGGCTTGAAAGTTAAGGAGGGTAAAGGAATGGAATATAAAGCACCAACGGAAGAGTATACCGGGGTAGTTAGAGAGGTAACGATTGGGAAGGGAAGAAAGAGCTTGAAGATAGGGGGAGAGAATATTCTCCCCTTTCATTTTTTTGACAAAGGATCAAATCCCAATCCGGTAAAGTTTGCCCTGGAAGTCCTTGATATGGAACCTCAGGATTGGCCAGAACACCTAATTCAGCCTTTTAAAAATGTGATAGCCGACCCAGTGAAATGGGCCAAGAAATGTGAAGAGCTTGGCGCAGATGCAGTGTTTCTCCGTCTTGTAAGTACCGATCCGGCAGTGAAGGATAGTTCTGCGGACGAAGCGGCAGCTCTGGCAAAAAGGATAGCCGAGGCTATAGACATTCCCTTGATTATTTACGGCTCCGGTGATGATAAGAAAGATGCCGAGGTCCTACCCAAAGTCGCCGAGGCTTGCGATGGCATGAATCTACTTATAGGACCGGTTCAAAAGGAAAACTATGAGGTTGTAGGAAAGGCACTCTTAGACCACGGACACAATGCTAGCGCCCTAAGTCCTTTGGACATAAATTTGCTTAAGGAATTAAATGTAAAACTTTGCAAGTTTTTCCCCGCTGAAAAGATAGTTATCGATCCTGAAGCCGCTGCATTAGGCTACGGTATGGAATACAGTTTTTCTCTAATGGAAAGGGTGAAACAGATTGGGATAATCACCAAGGATAATATGACAATGATGCCCCTTATCGCTGACCTAGGAGGAGAATGCTGGAAGACAAAGCAGGCTAAGGAAGACAAGGAACAAGGATTGCTCTGGGAAGGAATAACAGCGCTATCGTTTCTACTGGCTGGGGCAAATATTATTGTTTTTCGACATCCTGAAACCTCGAGTCTAATGAAGAAAATAACGGAGGTGAAGTGAGAATGGCAGTAGCTGAAAAAAAGCTATCAAAGAAATTAGAGGAGATTCATGAGAGGATAAAAGCGGAGGTTCCCTGGGAACCGTTAGGTCCCACTCCGATGCCGGAAATCCCTGACCTCAGACAGTGGGATATGAGGTTATTGAAAACTTATGCGCCTTTTTACGCGCCATTCTGTGATTTATGTTGCTTCTGTACCTACGGTAAGTGTGACCTCACCGAAGGAAGAAGAGGCGCCTGCGGTATTGATATAGCTACTCAGCAGGCAAGGTTTGTACTTCTCGCTTGCTTGATGGGATGCTCCGCTCATTCCGCTCATGCTGGACACATTCTGGAGTTTCTGATTGAGAAGCATGGTCCAGATAAGAAGATAGACTTAGGCGGGTCAATCAATATCGAAGCACCAAATATAAGGACAGTTGTAGGCTTAAAACCTGAGACTCTGGGAGACCTTCAAATAGCTCTAGAGTATGTCTTCAAGGAAATCGCTCATCTTCTTGATTCTTGCCATACGGGGCAAGAGGGAAGCGCTCTGGACTATGAATCCAAGGCCTTGCATGCCGGCATGCTAGATCACGTTGGAATGGAAGTAGCTGACATCGCTCAGATTGTCGGGTTTAACTACCCCACTTGCGTTGCTGATACACCTCTGGTTGATATGGGATGGGGTGCAATAGATAAGAGTAAGCCTGTAATTTTAGTATCAGGACACAATCCAGCTACGTCAACGGTGTTGATTGACTACCTCAGGGAACACAACCTTGAAGACCAGGTGGAGGTCTGTGGTCTGTGTTGCACTGCACTGGAAACAACCAGGTATTCGGACAAAGCCAAAATAGTCGGTCCTCTTTCCCGTGCGCTTTTCTTCATGAGGGCAGGCATTGCCGATGTGATAATGACTGACGAGCAGTGCATCAGAACAGATACGCCTCAGGAAGCAGCCAAGGTGGGTTCAGCACTTATCGCCTCCCTGGACAAGGCTATGTATGGACTTGAGGATGCCACTGAAATGGATACAGATGAGATAGTAAGGCGAATGGTGGATAATAAGGAGCAGTTCGCCATCCTGGACTCTCCCAAGGCGGCCGAGGTGGCGGTCAGAGTCGCCATGAAAATCGCTCCCCAGAGAAAGAAGGAATGGTTAACGGAAGAAGAAGCCATAGAGCTGGCTAAGAAGTGTACTAATTGTGGCATGTGTGAGCAGGTGTGTCCCAACCTCTTTAATATTGGCGGTGGTATAACTGAGGTCGCCAAAGGTAACTTTGACTTAA
The DNA here is from genome assembly GCA_004377135.1 of Dehalococcoidia bacterium. Lineage (GTDB taxonomy): Bacteria > Chloroflexota > Dehalococcoidia > GIF9 > AB-539-J10 > RBG-13-51-36. The sequence goes on from SOHS01000014.1 coordinate 3,454, forward strand.
TAAGGCAGCAATTTCTGCAATGTATTGGCTGCGGTAAATGTGAAGAGGAGTGTCCCAATAATGTTTCTATCTTTAAGATAATGCAGACAGCAGCAAGCATGGAGACCTGGAAGTGCAGGGCTGGACGCGGTCCAATTATGGATACCGAGATAAGGAACGTTGGTGCACCTCTAACCCTGGGCACAATCCCGGGAGTTATTGCTTTAGTAGGCTGTTCTAATTACCCCAATATAGAGGATATTGCCGACATGGTGGATGAATTCGCCAGGAGAAAGTATATCGTGGTTCTCACAGGTTGTGCTGCTATGGTCGCCGGAATGAAAAAGGACAAAGATGGCTTGACAGTGTACGAAAAATACCCTCCCGACTTTGACGGTGGCGGCGTAGTAAACATTGGCTCTTGTGTCGCCAATGCTCATATCTCTGGAGCAGCAATAAAAATAGCCAATATCTTTGCTGCCCTTCCCCTGAGAGGCAACTACGAGGTCATGGCCGATTACGTGCTTAATCGAGTAGGTGCTTGTGGAGTAGCCTGGGGAGCATACTCCCAGAAGGCAGCTTCCATTGGCACAGGGTTTAACAGGCTGGGTGTTCCTGTTGTTTTGGGACCTCATTCCTCCAAGTATAGAAGGCTATTCCTCTCCAGGAAGGAAGAGGACGACTGGAAGGTTATGGATGCCAGAAAGAGGGAGATTGTGGATACCGTGGAGCCAGCACCTGAGCACCTAGCTTATGTATGTGAGACTAAAGAGAAAGCCATGCCCATGATGGCCAAGCTTTGCATAAGAAGAAACGATACTCCCCAGGGAAGAGCGATAAAATTGAACCACTATATTTCCCTGTACAGGAAATATATTGGAGCCGGCCTTCCTGAAGATATTCACCTATTTGTCCGCAGGGATGCCGATATTCCACTGGTCTATAAGAAAGAAGTGCGAGCACACCTACAGGAAATCGGCTGGCAGCCCAGGGAGCCCATTGGATTGCCTACCTTAATTGGCACCTATCCCACCAAGGTTCCTGTGGATGCAGTGATACACTAGTAACAGGGAAAATGGTTTAGAAGGAGGAGAATATGAGTGCAGTAATACCACGCCACAGAGTAAATGTCTTAACGGGAATCAAATCAGCCAGGCTGATCGAAGACCCAGTGGAGTATGCCAATCTGATTAAGAAGGCCAAAAGACCACTTCTTGTAGTTGGTCCTCTCTTGCTGGCATCTACGGCTGATGGCAAAATTCTTATGGAATATGCCTTGGATATCGCTAAGGCCTGCAATATTCCAATATGTGCGACAGCCCAGACTAAAGGGAGGATCGTGGAGTTGGGAGTACAGCCAGATTGCGTTTACGATACCGTCGAGATAGTAAATGCTCTTAAAGACCCTGACTGGCAGGGAGTTAAGAAGGAGGGAAACCACGACCTGGTGATGTTTTTCGGCATAAGGTCTGATCTTGGTAACCAAGGTCTTTCCACACTCAAACACTTCGCACCTCATCTAAAAACCATGACGCTGTGCAAGCATTACTTCCCTCATGCCAACTATTCACTCCCTAATTTCAAAAAGGATACGAAGTGGCAGGAGTTCTTAGAGAACCTGATAGCCAATTTGAAGAAAGGAGACTAAAGGAAAATGGAAGGCGAATTTCATGTAGATATAGGACCTCAGTACGAAGGGGAGGTGATAAGGAAAGAAGATCTATACATCGAGTTCGGTGGGCCAAAAGTAGCACACAAGTTTGAATTAGCTACAGTTAAAAGTCCTGATGAAATAGAGAATGAGAAAGTAGAGATTATCGGCCCGGACATAAGCGATTTGCAACCTTACGATGAAGGGAAAGGCGGTGGTAGCTATCCTATTGCCGTTCTAGTAGATGTTGCCGGAGGGGAACTGGACAAGGATGCCGAAGCAATTATCGAGAGAAGGATTCATATGTTCACCAACATGATTGAGGGCTGGTATCACATGAATCAAAGGCAGGACGTATGGATGAGAATAAATAAAGACTGCTATAAGAAAGGCTTTACTTCCCTGCGGGAATTGGGGGAAATTTATATCTTGCTTTATACATCAGAAATGCCAATCATTGAGAGCATCCAAGTAACCATTATCACCGATGAAAAAAAGATAGAGGAGCTTCTCCCCCATGCTTTGGAAGTTTATGCCGCCAGAGATGAACGGGCGAGGACCTTGAATGATGAGGATGTGGATACTTTCTACGGTTGCGTTCTATGCCAGAGTTTCGCCCCAACTCACATCTCTATCATAACTCCCAATAGAATTGCCAACTGTGGAGCTATAAACTGGTTTGACGGCAGAGCCGCTGCCAAGATTGACCCTGATGGGCCTATATTTGTTATACCAAAGGGGGAGCTTATAGATGCTATAAAAGGTGAATATTCAGGAGTGAATGCAATTGAAGCCGAAAAGTCTCTGGGAAATTACGATAGAGTTTATCTATATAGTGCATTTGAGCACCCCCATACATCTTGTGGCTGTTTCGAAGCAATTGTATATTACATTCCTGAAACAGATGCCTTTGGAGTGGTGAACAGAGATTTCAAGGGCGAAACTGTAATTGGAGAAACATTTTCCCACATGGCCGGTGACACTTCTGGAGGAAAACAGATAGAAGGAAGATTAGGAACCGGACTGGAGCAACTGAGGTCTCCCAAATTCATCCAGGCGGATGGGGGCCTGGCCAGGATAGTGTGGATGCCCAAGGAGATAAAGGAAAGGTTTAAAGATGCCCTGGAAGCCAAAGGACTCTACGATAAGATAGCCACAGAGGAAGACGTTAAAAACGTGGATGAGCTTCTAGAGTTCTTAGAAAAAGTGGGGCATCCTTGGCTAAAAGGGGAAGTAGAGCTTCCAACATAAATAAAAGAATGAATTAAAAGATGAAATTCATAATCCTATCTCAGTTTTAATTGAGGAGGTTTGCTATGCCAATTGCAGGTTCTGAGATTGTAAAGATGCTTCCCGGAAAGAGACCGTGTAAGGACTGTGGCTTCCCTACTTGTTTTGCCTTTGCCATGAAGCTAGCATCAGGTGGAACTACTGTGGACAAATGCCCTTATCTCTCCGAGGAGGTGAAAGACAAGTTACTGGATATTCTGGCACCACCGATAAAGCTTGTTACTATAGGCTCTGGGGAAAACGCCGTCAAAATCGGGAACGAAGAAGTGATATACCGGCATGAGAAAACTTTTGTCCATTCACCGGGCATTACTCTCCTTATCTCAGACAAGGAAGACAAAGCCAAAATCGAAGAGAAAATAAAGAAGATAAAGGCATTGCAGTTCCCCTGGGTTGGCGTAAATCTAGAGGCAGACCTCTTAGCACTTCATTTTGAATCGGGGGACAGGGATAAGTTTTTGGCTTTGGTGAAGAAAGTTTATGATTCAACAGACCTGGGTATGATCTTAATCTCAGAAGATATGGATGCCTTATTTGCGGCACGGGATATATGTGCGGATAGGCATCCACTTCTTTACCCCATAACGAAAGAAAACATTGATGAGGCCATTCCAAAGATTAAAGCGAATCTTACTCCTGTTGGCCTTCGTGGGCAAAGTATTGAAGAACTCGTTACTCTAACTACCAAGTCAAAAGATGCCGGGATCGAGGAACTGGTTTTAGACCCGGGTTCTAGAAATTTGCTGGAGGCAATAAGAGACCAGACTTTTATCAGAAAAGCAGCGCTAAAACAAGGTTTCAGGCCTCTGGGCTATCCCACTATTGCCTTTCCTTGCTTCAT
>SOHS01000003.1 GCA_004377135.1 Dehalococcoidia bacterium
GACGGGACTCTGGGACACAAGATTCTGTTCACCAGTCTCTTCGGCTTCACTCAGCCCGTCATCCGCTACGAAATATCTGACATGATGGTACTTGCTCCAGAGCCATGCCCGTGTGGCCAACCGTTTCGACGTATTCTTGCCATCAATGGGAGAAATGACGATGTTCTCTATCTTCAAGGTCGAGAGGGGAGACAGGTTGCCGTTCATCCTGTCCATTTTTGGAACGTTCTGGAAAGCTTCGCTGAGATACGACAGTACCAGGTGGTTCATGAGCAGGACGGTATCTGTTTGCGGTTGATGTTCGAGGAAGGGAATGAAAACACAGCTTGTAGCGTCAGGGAACAACTGACACAGAAGTTAGATACACTCGGAGTTGATTGCCCGTCTATTCGTGTTGAACTGGTAACCACGCTGGAAGACCGCTCCCGTCATATGGGGAAGTGGAAGAACATCATCTCCAACGTTAATCAGTTAGTACAATAGCTGCGGATTATTGGTGCAGCCAGATTGCCAGGCGTTCGAGCGAGTTATGCCTGCAGGTGCGGCGTGATTAGGCGGTGAAAATGAGTTCCCAAGGTGATAACATGGCCTCTTCTTTATTAAGAACTATTATACGAGCTATGTTGCCCATCATAAACAAAGTTCACACAATGGTTCTTGATATCAAGCCTCTGGAAAAAAACAGCCTCATCTGCATTGAGGTGAGACGTCACAGGGGCTGTCCTATCAAGCTGGAGGATGGTTGTGAGATCGGGCCGGGCGACCCTGTCATCAAACTCCATTTCAATGATGCTTGGATTGCTGAGAGACTGCGGCCAAGCTCAGGGTCAGGGACAAGAGGCTTCCCCCGGGGACTCTTCTACTACTTCAAAGATGGATTGCAACTCCTTGCCACCGAAGTAGCCGATGGAAAATATGGGAGCATCGTTGCAGTGTATGGATGGACTGCCTTTCATGCTCACGCTAGACGGTTGGGATTTCAGGTCATTGATCTGCCGAACACCCTGAGGATAAAGCTGGCCCGGCTCCACATCGCCGCACTAATGCAGTCACATCATACCCCCTGGTTTAAGAAGCATATCACCTCTCGTAAATCCGTGAAAGTTAAGGCGGTTTGGCTTTCCCGGGCTGAACTCTTGAGAATACACGGCTCGGTCTCGTAATGCTTGTGCTTTGGTGACGCGGAAGCTAAGGCCGGACCTGACCATTGCCTTGGATAATCCACTTGTAGCTGGTTAGCTCTTTCAAAGCCATGGGACCACGGGCGTGAAATTTTTGGGTGCTTATGCCTATCTCGGCACCTAATCCAAACTGGCTCCCGTCGGTGAAACGGGTGCTGGCATTGGCGTAGACACAGGCGGCATCGACTTCGTTAAGAAAGCGCGTTGCTGCCGAATGGTCTTCGGTAACGATAGCTTCGGAGTGCCCTGAGCCGTATTTCTCAATGTGCTCCAGGGCTTCGTCCAGGGAATTAACCACCTTAATAGCCGCTCTTAGCGATAGGTATTCCTTCCCCCAATCCTCGTCCGTTGCCGGGGCCAGCTTCAGGGATGGAACGGGCTTAAGTATAGCCATGGCTCGCTCATCGCAGTGCATTTCCACCCCGGCTTTAGCCCACTCCTTGGCAATAGCAGGCAGGTAAGCTTGAGCAACCTGATTATGGACTAGGAGACAATCCAGAGCGTTGCAAACGGTGGGACGCTGGACTTTGGCATTGTAAGCAATGGCTACCGCCTTATTCAGGTCAGCACTCTTATCCACGTAGGTATGGCAAACACCGATGCCGCCGGTAAGTACGGGCATAGCGGCATTTTCCGAGACGAGCTTTATCAAACCAGCGCCGCCACGGGGAATCATCAGGTCAATTATTCCCTTCATCTTGAGCATTTGGTTCACCAAAGTCCGTTCTGTGGACTCAATAAGTTGGATTGTTCCCTGAGGCACACCAGCCTGGTTGCAGGCCTCCTGGGCTACCCTGGCTAGGGCAGTGTTGGAATTTATGGCTTCCTTGCCACCCCGAAGGATAACAGCGTTGCCCGATTTAAGGCACAGGCTTGATATGTCTATAGTAACATTGGGGCGGCTCTCATATATCGCACCAATAACTCCCAGAGGGACTCGCTTCTTGCTTATCTGCAAACCATTGGGCAGAGTTCGCGTCTCAAGCACCTCGCCCACAGGGTCAGGCAGCGCCGCCACCGTTTTTGTATCCTGAGCTATGCCTTCGAGTCGGGCGGGTGACAGCATAAGCCTGTCCAGCATTGCCTCGCCCATCCCTGAAGCCTTCGCCTCATCGTAATCAATCTTGTTGGCAGCCAGGATTTC
>SOHS01000118.1 GCA_004377135.1 Dehalococcoidia bacterium
ACTTAACCCAACACCTCACGGCACGAGCTGACGACAGCCATGCAGCACCTGTGACAGCTCCTGACTGGATACAGGTCGTCCTCCTTTCGGATTCCTACTTCTGCCATGTCAAGCCCTGGTAAGGTTCTTCGTGTAGCATCGAATTAAACCACACGCTCCGCTGCTTGTGCGGGCCCCCGTCAATTCCTTTGAGTTTTAGCCTTGCGGCCGTACTCCCCAGGCGGGACACTTAAGGCGTTAGCTTCGACACAGAAAGGGTCGATACCTCCCATGTCTAGTGTCCACCGTTTAGGGCGTGGACTACGCGGGTATCTAATCCGCTTCGCTCCCCACGCTTTCGAGCCTCAGCGTCAGAAACAACCTGGAAAATCGCCTTCGCCACTGGTGTTCTCCCCAATATCTACGCATTTCACCGCTACACTGGGGATTCCATTTCCCTCTGCTGTTCTCAAGTCCCTCAGTATCAAATGACCCCTTCTGATTAAGTCAGAAGATTTCACATCTGACTTAAGGAACCGCCTACGCTCCCTTTACGCCCAGTAAATCCGAATAACGTTCGCCTCCTACGTATTACCGCGGCTGCTGGCACGTAGTTGGCCGAGGCTTATTCCTTGGGTACCGTCAGAATTCTTCCCCAAGAAAAGAGGTTTACAACCCGAAGGCCTTCTTCCCTCACGCGGTGTCGCTGGGTCAAGCTTTCGCTCATTGCCCAAGATTCCTTGCTGCTGCCTCCCGTAGGAGTTGGGGCCGTATCCCAGTCCCCATCTGGCTGACCATCCTCTCAGACCAGCTACCGATCATCGCCTTGGTAGGCCATTACCCTACCAACTAGCTAATCAGACGCAAGCCCCTCTGGGAGCACCCTAAGGCTTTAATAACAAAGCATTTGCTTCGCTACCACATGGGACATTAGTTCGCCTTTCGGCAAGTTATTTCCCACTCCAAGGCAGGTTACTTACGTGTTACTCAGCCGTTCGCCACTACCGAGCACATAACAAGTTACATACTCGACCGTTCGACTTGCATGCATAAGGCGCACCGCCAACGTTCATTCTGAGCCAGGATCAAGCTCTCCATTCAAAATCTTCCTTCCACTATTCAATTGTTAAAGTACTAATACGCCAATATTTTATAGAAATCTCTGTTCCCTTGTCAACTTTTTCCTTGGCTCCAAGTACAATAATACCTTCTCACGGTAGCAGAGCAAGTTTGACATTAAGGAAATTTTCCATTATATTTTGCCGTCAATATTTTATACGGCCCCGTGGTGTAGCGGTCTAACATGCCACCCTGTCACGGTGGAGATCAGGGGTTCAAATCCCCTCGGGGTCGCTTCTTTAATACATGCTTTAACCACCCTTCACGAAGTCAGCCTTCTTGCTTTGCTTTTTGAGCATGCGGCTTGCAGCTATAACTTCAGAAAGGCAAGCGGGATTGATTAAAGACTGGGTAACTATTCGCTACACTGTTGTGTCACTAGATAATCAATAATCCAACCAATGTAAAGGCGGCGATAGGTGGCAGAGCTGGCATCGGCTTCCCCTTCAAAAATATCGCTTGAATCGCATAGACGCTAACCAATCCCAGTAATCCCAGTACGGCAATAATAGCTGCTGGCTTTAGGCCCTGGGCAAAATAAACGGAGGCTGTAAGCAAACAAGGGAAGGCAATGTCGCCACCGCCCAGTATGGAGTATTCCCTCTCGGCGGGATTCACCTCTATTATTTTCTCTCGTTTTTTCAAGTTGAAGTTCCACTCAGAATAGTTTTTGGGAATAATTAGTGCTGGCAAGGCATTTATTTGCGATAACCTGTCTGCCATCCAGAGCATAAGTCTAAAACGAACCGCCAGAAAGTCATAGATGGCGAGTGCCAAAATAATAGCCATTGCGGTCCACGGCGTAATAAAGCGACCGAAGATTGCTCCTAAACTACTAACCGCCAGAATCAATAGCAGGTTATGTAACCAGACAAGTGGTATCAAGAACCAAAATGTTCCGAATGCGACAGCGATGGAGACAGCTACTGGAAGAGGCACGTAGAAGACAGTTGCGATGAATGCACCCCAACTAAACAGAAGAGCAAACAAGATTCTAAGAAGAACCTTTAAAGCTTTAAGTGGGATCTTGTAGAGCGTAAGCCCGAGCAAGGCCGCTGCCGCAAGAATATAGATTACAATCGGTCCCAACGCTGAATGGGCTGGTACCTCGATAACCTCCCCATCAGGTAATGTCACTTCCCCGGGCCACCAGGATATCGGCGTGGATGGCTGGGTAGGTATTTCTATATTATTGGCTTCCAGGAATGGGTCTATACGGGGGGCAACAAGAAGGATGAGCATTTGAGCGACGATAAAAAGAACAAGGCCCAAATAGACCGTATTCAGCTTTACTGCCCTCTTTGCGCTCATACATGGGTATTCTACATCGAAGAAGGCCCCATGTCGAAGTATCACTGTTACTAGCAAGCCGGGCAAATTGAACGGTTTGAGTGAGTTTGTAAGAATGCAAATCTGTTATGTACAAGGCACGAAATTTTAAACGGCGATAATCTCACGTTAGCTTCATCAGGTATTTCTCATAATCGACAACCTGGTACTTCTTGCCCCGAGCAATGACCTGGAAATTTTCGCCCTCGAGCAACCTTTTATGCGCTTCTTGTCCACCGGGGTATTTTTCATTCAAAAAACCATCTACTTTAAGCGTTCGCCAGTACGGTATGTCTAATGGCTCACCCTGTTTCCCGGCTTCTTCCACCGCATTGGCTGCCGTCATGATGAAAATTCCGGTAGTTAAAGAGCAGCAACCTTTTACATCGTGATTCCTTGCTATTTGTCTGCATATTTCGACAATGGTGATGAGCCTTCCTTTTGGTACCCGCTTCATGATTGCCATTACTTCAGACGGGTTTACCAGTACTATCTCATCACCAACTTCGGCACCCATCTTGTGCACGGCATTGTAACAGGGAAACCCTTTCTCCAACCTTAGCACCTTAGGAAAAGAGGGTTTGTCCTTCAGTTTCTCCTGCCACGTTTTTCTCATTTATCCTCCCAGCGATATCTTTGCTTCTTCTGGCGCAGCTTATCGAGACCACAATTAAAACAGACACCATTGTGGCAACATATTGCTCCACCACACTCAGGGCATCGCCACCTCTCCTGTTCTCTTTTAAGGAATTTATTAATACCATTATCTTTGATGTATTCAAGGTTCTCAATCATGCTCATCTTGAAATATGTTCTGTAGCGGTTATCAAGATGCTTTAACCCTTCACAGGGAAAATTACTACATTCATAGCAATATCTTACCTTATTAGACATCAGTAGTTCGCATCTTTTCTTCAAGAAAGCGCACTGCTTATCTCGCGGTCTGCACCCTATGCAATAAGGCATTTTGATTCCCTTGCTTTTAACATCGTGGTTATAGGCAAGATAACCGCTGCATATTGCACAGTTCATCCCGCAGGGAGAGATTAGTTCTTCCTTCGTGGCTTCCACAACAATAATATACAGGATTTGAAGCGATAGACACCAGTCCTACGAGAATCAATCTGTATCAGCGTTGGCACGACTAAATTACACAATCCCGAGTTATGTGCAATGGCAATATAACACCTTCCACAGTGCATTAAGAGATGCGAGGCAAATGGGTCAAGGGCTGTTTACCAGAGCAACTAGTTGACGCCAACCCGATAAAAGGTTATTATTAATATGCAATGTTTTGCATTTATTATTATAACAACGAAATAAAGAGGGAAAATGGAATCTTATACATTAATGATAGGTGGCCTTGCTCTTGTCTTGGGCATCCTTATTGGGTACTTCGTCAGGCAACTAGTAGCCAACCGGGAGATTCAAAAAACAAGAAAAGAGGCACAGAACTTATTAGATGAGGCAACAACCAAGTATAATGAGCTACTCCGTGCAGCTAGAGAAGAAGCTATCAAGGTTGGGAACGCCGCCGAGGCGGAAAGCAAGGAACGCCGCCTTGAAATACAGCGAATAGAAAAGCGTGTCAACCAGAAAGAAGAGGCGCTGGAGCGGAAGGTAGAGGCTATAGAGCGGCGTGAGCGTGATTTAGATAACAAGAAAAAAGATACCGAGAGGATAACAGCTGAACTTCAGACAATAAGAGAAAAGCAGCTGGCAAAGTTAGAATCTATCTCTGGCACATCTAGTGAAGAAGCAAGAACTCTTTTATTTCAAGAGCTAAAACAAGAGGTTGAAGAAGAAGCTCTGCAACAGGTTAGGGTGTGGGAGGCACAGATAAAGGAAGAGGCTGATGAAAGGGTTCGGGATATTCTGGCCACAGCTATTCAAAGGTGTGCTACTGATGTTGTTTCGGAAACTACAATATCCGCTGTTCCCTTGCCTAGTGACGAGATGAAGGGGCGGCTCATTGGGCGTGAGGGACGCAATATTCGAGCTCTGGAGCAAGCTACTGGCGTTGATCTCATCATTGACGATACTCCGGAGACGGTTACCATCTCCAGCTTTGACCCTATGAGACGTCAAGTAGCTCGCGTTGCCTTAAGCAAACTTATCCTTGATGGGCGTATTCATCCAGCCCGGATTAAGGAAATAGTGGACAAAACCAAAACAGAGGTTGAAGCCACTGTCCGTAGTGAGGGTGAACGGGCTGCTTATGAAGCTGGAATACCAGGCTTACATCCTGAACTGATTAAGCTACTTGGTCAGCTTAAATTTCGTACCAGTTATGGTCAGAATGTTTTAACTCACAGTCTCGAAGTTTCTCATCTGTCAGGGATGCTGGCTGGCGAGATTGGGGCTAATGTCAGTGTAGCCAGGAAAGCTGGCCTGCTTCATGATATTGGAAAGGCGATAGATCATCAAACAGAGGGTCCGCATGCTTTGATAGGTGCTGACCTAGTTAAGCAGTGGGATAAAAATCCAGAAGTAGTTCAAGCCATTGCTGAACATCATGGCGAGGCAGAGACTAGTACTGTTATGGGCTTTGTTGTTGCTGCTGCCGATGCCATAAGTGGTTCGCGGCCTGGTGCAAGACGTGAGTCCTTGGAACACTATTTGAAGCGTGTTAAGGACCTAGAGGACATCGCAGCCGATTTTCCTGGCGTGGAAAAGACTTTTGCTATTCAAGCTGGACGCGAAGTGCGCGTCATGGTAAAACCAGATAAAGTTGATGATTTAACAGCGGTGAGATTGGCTCGGGATATTTCTAAAAAAATAGAGGAGAACATGACCTATCCCGGCCAGATAAAAATAGTAGTGATAAGGGAGACTACGGCGATAGATTACGCTAAGTAGAATTGAGAATACTGGCAATAGGCGATATCATCGGCAAGCCTGGTAGGAAAGCGGTGGAGGAAATCTTACCAGGCTTATATACTGAGTATAATATTGACCTCGTAATAGGCAATGGCGAGAATGCTGCTGGTGGGCTGGGGCTGACTCCAAATACAGCAGAAGAGCTTTTTGATTCTGGAATTGATGTCATAACCACAGGCAATCATATCTGGGCTCAGAAGGAGATTATTCCTTATCTGGATAGCGGACCCGCTGTTCTCCGCCCATTGAATTATCCGCCGACAAATCCTGGTCGTGGCTATTTGCTTAAAAACAATGCCCTGATAGCTAACCTCGTTGGGCGTGTTTTCATAGGCCATTTTGATTGTCCCTTTCGAGCCATGGACCAGCTACTGACTGAGTTTAAACATAAATCAATTCCTATTATTGTTGACTTTCATGCTGAGGCAACCTCGGAGAAAGTAGCAATGGGTAAATACCTCGATGGACGAGTCAGCGCTGTGTTGGGCACCCACACCCATGTGGGCACTATTGATGCTCACATATTGCCCGGAGGGACTGCTTATGTCACCGATATAGGCATGGTTGGCCCTATAGATTCGGTTATCGGGGACGACACAGATTCTGTACTCGATCGCTTCCTTACCCAGATGTCCAGTCGGTTATCGGTTGGCAAGGGAAAAGTCAACTTCGACGCAATTCTGGTCGAAGTGGATGAAAATACTGGCAAGGCAGTGGATATTAAGCGTATCCAAAAAACAACGGACTAGGCAGAAAGAGCCTTCAGCAGCTGGTTTAGCTCAATCCTGATAACTAGGAGAGCCCCACCTCTTCCATCACTTTGGACATTATGTCGCCAGCTTTACCCCGGATGACTACTGTGGCATAGTGGTCGAAGGGGGTTGGAGTTAAATTAACGATAGCTAACTTTGCTCCAGCCTCCGCAGCGTACGTTGGAATATAAGCAGCGGGGTAAATGACAAGAGTGGACCCAATGACAATAAAAAGGTCGCAGTTCCGTGAGCGGCGGATGGCTTCCTGTAATGTCTCCTGTGGCAATGCCTCTCCGAAAAACACTGCATCTGGCTTCAGGATACCCTGGCAGTCAGGGCAATCGGGAACTTCTATCCCTTCCTTTATTTTTTGTAATACTTCGGGCATCGGAAAGCGTCTACGGCAGCTTAAGCACACCACCCACCCCATATTACCATGAAGCTCGAATACCTTATCATCAGGGACCCCGGCCTTTTGGTGCAGGTTGTCGATATTTTGAGTGATGACGCAATCTAATTTGCCCAAATGATAGAGCTTGGCGATGGCATAGTGGGCGGGATTTGGTTCAGCTTCAGTAAGAAGTCCACTTTCGGTGGACATCTTCCAAATAGTTTTGCGAGCGGCCGGGCCGCTGAGGAACTTTTGAATACTGAAGTCCTCAGGGTCATATCTGCTCCAGATTCCTCCCGGGCTGCGGAAATCGGGAATACCTGACTCCGTGCTTATCCCAGCCCCAGTGAACACGACGGTCTTTTTAGATTCAACGATAAGCTGAGCCAACCGTTCTATCTCTTCCATCATCTCACTCCTCTGAAACTGACTTTCTCACTTATAACCCGACCTTCACTACCCTTTCGATATCGCCCAAGTCGGAAATTAACTCGATACTGGCCTGCGTGAAATAGCTCTTTATTAACGAAGTTACCTCTCTTCCCTGTCCTTTGCCTATTTCCAAAAGAAAACAGCCCCCGTAATTAAGTTTTCCCGGCATCTGTTCTAGCACTCGTTGAATTTTGCCCAACCCTTCCTCACCACCAGCCAAGGCTGTCGTGGGCTCAAAATTTATTATCTCTGGGCTCAAATC
>SOHS01000047.1 GCA_004377135.1 Dehalococcoidia bacterium
TTGAGAATTATGCTCTTACTCACACTATTGTCAGCGACATCAGTCACTACTACCGTGACTGTAACTTCAATGGACACATCCGGGGCAGTCCAGGTAATCATAGAGCCCTCCCCGGAAATCTCGCCACCATCGCATGACCATTCATAAACCAGTTCACCGCTCGTATTTGAAGCAATGCACTCAATATCGTATTCTTTTGTTTTCCCAAGCATGTACCCATACGTGGTTGTTTTCAAATATTTGTGCTCGGCAGTAACAATCAGGTCTTCAATAGTGGGCGGGGTACCAGTTGCCACGCTGAGATATACCGACCTTGTGTCTTCCTCACCATGACCATCGGTAACCACAACTGTGATGTTGTATGTGCCGACTTCTTGGGGAGCAGTCCAGGTTACAGCCGCGCCCGTGCCAGAAATATCACCTCCACTGGTTGACCACTCATAGCTCAGCTCATCGCCATCAGGGTCTGAAGCATTACACGCAATCTGGCAGCTTCCCAAGGGAATAACTTTCTCCGGGTCAGCCTCCAGGCCGGTGATGGCTGGCCGATGGTTGGCTAACACCGTGTCAAATAGGATCGCAAGCAGTACTGCTGCCGCCACGATTACCACTGATATTATCACCAGCCTGTTCTTTTTTGCCCCCCTTCTGCTCAATTCGAGCTCTCTTTCTCTCTTCGTTGTTTTTTTAGTCCCCATCCATTCTGTCTCCTTATGTGGTGCAATAAAGCCTCAACTCTATGAATTCCTCTCTTGCTCCTTTTTCCATTTTCCAATCTTTATCGTCTCTATGCCTTTCTATTGCAATATTTCATCTATTTTCACGCTTAGTGTAGAGATATCAATATAACCAGTAACCTCTCTGATATTCTGCTCCTTATCTATGAAAATCAGAGTTGGGTAGCCATATTGCTTGAGATAGCGCTCATATTTATGAACAATGGAATTACCCGTATCAAGAATCCAGGGCCATGTTAGGTCATTTTGCACTGCAAATTCTCGCAGCACGTCCGGCTGGCAGCAGCCACAGAAGACTGAGACCGGTATAAAATCGTGGCGCTGTCCTCTTAGCTCTTTGATCGCCAATAGCTGAGCGCTGACTACCTCGCTAAGTCGCGACGAACAACCAAGGTTCACGAAGTTTAGTAACACTGTAGAACCGCTAAACTGACCAAGTGAGAGCGTCTCGCCAGTCACCACATCTACAGCAGTAAAGTCTGGGGCAGTAATTTGGGAACCGCCTAAATCCAGGGGCTCATCCCCCGCTACCACGAATTCTCCAGTAAGCCTGGGGACCAGAAATTCTCCAACAAGCTCAGCCCAGGTAACTTCATAGGTGCCAGGCGTAGCCATAGAGCCTACAAAACTCAGAGGTCTGCTTTCCCCAGAAGTCATAGTCACTTCCGTCGTTTCCACAGTAACATCATTTATCATCAGTCCAGCACCATAAGTACCCTCAGTGTCAGCGGTGTTTGTCACCTGAGCGGTGATAATTATTTCCACTCCAGGATTAACCTCAGTCGGGTTAATCGCTAAATTGGCAGTCTGGAAGACTGTTGGGACTGGTGTTGGTATTGACGCTGGAGCAGTATATGCGACGACAATAAATATCAGAGAGAATAGTATTACTCCTATCGCGATCTTCCTTAACATTTTATTGTATTATCCTTTCCGTTTAAACTAAGCCTTTATTCTAGTGTGATAGCTTCACATGATAATCTTCCCACTCTCACATTTGGTCTGTCATCCACAGCAGCTTGGCTTGCTGGGTTTGCTAGGACTCGGAGTGGTGGGATCGTCGATTGTGGGATTACTTGATTGTGGTGGTGTGGCTGGCTTGAGCACCTCAAATTGCCCATTAAGCCCACCAAGCACAACTTCATAGATTCCCGGCGTATCCTCGACCACCGCGAAAGTCACGGCTTTGGTTTCTCCAGCACCCACAATCACCTGCATTGTCTGTTGGGTGGTATCATTTATCTTCAACTCAGCCATATAACCGCCCCTAATGTCACCAGTATTTGCTACCGTAGCGGTGATGATTAGTTCCTGCCCAGGGTCAGTCTCAGGTGGGTTAATCTTCAACCCAGTGGTTTCGAATGCCGCCGGGGCTGGTGGCGGTGTTGACGTGCGACCAGAAAATGCAACCAGAGACAATATCGTAACGAGCAGTAATAATATGCACCCCACAATGACTACCCGCATCATTATAATTGACCCTAAACTGCGCATTGTCTTCTTTAACATTTTATTGCTTACCTCCT
>SOHS01000069.1 GCA_004377135.1 Dehalococcoidia bacterium
AATGACAAATGACAAAGCTCAAATGTCAAATAAAGCTCAAAACCCAAATGACAAAAAGAAGTATGACCTTGAAGAACGAACTGCCCAATTCGGTGAAGCAATTATTGAACTTGTAAAGACTTTCCATCAAGATTCTATTAATAGTCCCCTTATCAATCAAATAGTAAGAGCAGCAACCAGCATCGGGGCAAACTATATGGAAGCGGACGGGGCAGAATCCAAGAAGGATTTCCAACATAAAATTTCTATCTGCTGTTCTCTTCAATTCTTTTGCCCGGGAAGAAGTAGCTTTGGCATTTAAGCATTTGGATTTGAATTGTCATTTGGATTTTGGTATTTGGATTTGTTTATTCGAGGTGAATTGAGCAACCCCGATAAAATCGGGGAACTATGGATTAAAAATAAGACAGCAAGGAGGTAAGGTATGGCACGAGGTTATATGGGAAAGGTTCTGTTTGTGGACCTTTCCAAAAATAAGCTAAGGGATGAAGTGCTCGACGAAAAGCTTTGCCGCCAGTTCATTGGAGGCTATGGCATCGGCGCCAGAATCCTGTTCAGCCGACAAAAGGCGGGTGTTGACCCACTGGGACCGGATAATACCCTGGGCATCCTTACCGGTCCATTTACCGGCACCCCGGCGCTTTCGGGCACAAGGTTTACTGTGGTGGGAAAATCACCGTTGACCGGGGGCTGGGGCGACGCCAATTCCGGTGGTTACTTCGGTGCCTTCTTGAAGTTCGCCGGCTACGATGCCGCGTTCTTTACCGGCATATCAGAAAAGCCGGTCTACCTCTTTATAAATAATGGTAAAGCCGAGTTGAGGGATGCCGCCCCTGTATGGGGGAAGGATACTCGCCAGACCGAAGAGATACTCAAATCGGAATTGGGCAAAGATGTGGAGGTAGCTTGCATTGGACCGTCAGGTGAGAACCTCTCTCACATCGCAGCAGTGCTGAGCAAAAACAGAACTGCGGCCCGTTCCGGTCTGGGTGCCGTTATGGGCTCCAAGAAGCTTAAGGCTGTGGTGGTGAAGGGCAAAATGAAGGTCCCTCTAGCCGATGAAGAAAAAACCAAGGAATTAAGAAAAAAGTGGCAGGCTGAACTGGGAGGACATATCGTCTGGTTAAAGCCGTTCGGCACGCCTTTCCTCGTTGATATCGGCGTTCAGAGTGGTGATTCACCGGTCAAAAACTGGACAGGAGTAGGGGTTATTGACTTTCCAGATTTTCAACCCTTAGCAAAAGAGGCTGTGATTGAGCGTACGGATAAGAAGTTCGCCTGTTATATGTGCCCCATCGGATGTGGAGGGTACATGAAGGCAGGGACCGGAGAGTATAAATATGCCGCCGGTGCCCGTAGACCGGAATATGAAACGACTGCCATGTTTGGTACCAATTGTCTCAATAACAACCTGGAATCGATAATCAAGGCAGGCGATATTTGCGATCGCTACGGGATTGACACCATCTCGGCCGGGGCTGCTATCGCCCTGGCTATTGAATGCTTCGAGAAGGGACTTATTACCAAGGCCGACACCGATGGTATCGAAATGACCTGGGGCAACCATAAATCTGTCGTTGCCATGACCGAAAAATTGGCTAAGAGGGAAGGTTTCGGTGCCGTGTTAGCCGATGGAGTAAAGGCGGCAGCGGAGAAGATTGGCAGGGGCGCCGACAAATACGCCATACATGTTGGGGGGCAGGAGCTTCCGGCACATGACCCGAAGCATGCGTTTTACTTTGCCACCAGCTACCGGCTGGACCCAACTCCGGGTCGTCATTTTGTGGGCTCAGAGTTGTCGGATGCACCCGCATATCCTTCAGGACTGCTGCCTAAATTCGACTTAAAGTCCTTTTCCGGCAGGGGAGAAGCGCGCAAGAGAGGCAGCAATTTCCACCAGGCCGTGGTTTGTACCGGGACGTGCCTGTTCGTGTTCTGGGCTTTTCCCAATGTTGACCCTATCGCTGATTTTATGAGGGCGGTTACCGGCTGGGAAATAACCGATGACGAATTGCTTAAGACGGGGGAGAGAATTTCCAACATCCGGCAGGCTTTCAATATTCGAGAGGGGTTGAACCCGCTGGAGTTCAAAGTCCCCGACAGGGTTCTGGGCAGACCACCGCTAAAGAAAGGTCCCGTGGCTGGAGTAACTGTTGATGAGGACACCATGATCAAAGAGTACCTTACAGCCATGGATTGGGACCTCAAGACAGCCAAGCCCAGTAAAAAGAAACTGCTGGAACTGGGGCTG
>SOHS01000067.1 GCA_004377135.1 Dehalococcoidia bacterium
CCGGGGATGCTGAAGGCACAAAGCAGACCTACGGCTCCAGCAGCTGCTACTCTGTCTATTCCTATATCCACCGCAAACGCTACTTGATGGGTCAGCCCTATCAAATAGGCCCAGAGCCACAGCATTGCGCCTATGGATACTAACCAGAATGACTTTTGTCTTAGTGCTTGCCCGATGGTAGCATCTCTCGCCTTCAATCCTTCTTGTTGTTCTTGACGGGGTGCGACCTTTCGCCCCCCCGGTGTCCGCATGATAATAACGCTTATGGGAATGCCAACCAATATCACTATTCCAGCCATGAAGACAAAAGTAATCTGCCAATCATACCTGGAGATGAGCCATCCAGCCAGCGGGGCCATAACTACTCCACCCATTCCCATCCCGGTTGTAGCTACACCTAAAGCTGTGCTTTTACCTCTGTCAAACCAGGCCTCAACAGCCGTCATAGTAGGAACTGCCTCTATACCCGCAATGCCTGCCGACAGGACAAGTCCATAATAGAGATAGAATTGCCAGGGCTCAGTTACAGTTGTGAGCAGTAAGAAGCCGAGTCCAGCTATGAGAGTCCCGCACACCAGGACTGGTCGCAAGCCAACCTTGTGAATCAACCCCCCAACAAGTAAACCCACCGCACCAAGGACGAAAGTCCCTACTGTCAGCGCAAGGGCTACCTGTGTCCGTGTCCATTCCATCTCCCTCACCATTACGTCAAAGAACACAGGAAAGGCGTAAAAATGCGTTCCCATTGAGCAAAACAGTAGAAGAAATGCTCCACCTACTACCCACCAGCCATAGTATATCTTCTTCATATACCTGCCTGTCGGACGTGCGAATTCAAAGAGGATTGATAAGGAATGACAAGGTGCTACCCGAGTCGTTCCAAATCGGCACGCTGAAGAAGCTTCATTTTCTCCTTGACCTCTCCGATAGTCTCTTCAGCTATAACTTCAGCTCGATTAGCACCATCGGCAAGAACTTGAGCAACATAACCAGACTTGGAGGCTAAAGCAGCCCGCCTTTCCCGGAAAGGCTCCAGATTCGAACTGATGCTCTGAGCCAGTATCTTCTTGCAGTCCACGCAGCCGATGCGAGCGCCACGACACTCTGAAGCAATTTCCTCTACTCGGGCCGGGGTAAAAAAATTATGGAGTCGGAAAATATTACACACTTCAGGATGCCCCGGGTCAGAGCGGTACCTCCGTGCCGGGTCCGTAAAGGCGACCATCACTCGCTCCGAGATTTCCTCAGGAGAAGCAGCTATTTCAATATGGTTATTATAGCTTTTGCTCATCTTCTGAACCCCGTCCAGGCCTAAAACCAAAGGAATGTTAGTAAGCTTCGCCTGTGGCTCAGGAAATACAAACCCAAAAAGGGAGTTAAACCGACGCACTATCTCTCGAGCCAATTCCAGATGAGGAAGCTGGTCTTCGCCCACAGGAACAACCTCTCCCTTATAAAGGGCAATATCGGCAGTCATGAGAACAGGATAACCCACCAGCCCATAATTGACGTTATGTGGCTGCATCTTAACCGTCTCTTTAAATGTCGGAACACGTAATAACCAGCTTAAAGGAGTCACCATACTAAACAAAGTATGGAGCTCCACCACTTGAGGAACGTGAGACTGAACGAAGATAATGCTCTTATGGGGGTCAATGCCGGCCGTCAGCCAGTCAAGCACCATTTCGTAAATATCTTCCCGAAGCGATTCAGTGCCTTCCAGAGTGGTCAGAGCATGAATATCCACCACGCAGTAGACGCAGTCATATTCATCCTGAAGGGCAACATAATTCTGCACCGCTCCCAGGTAGTTACCGATATGCTGTCGGCCTGTGGGGCGCGCGCCAGAGAAAACGCGTTTTCTCATTTAATTGTGGCAAAGTTTAGCATATAGAATAAATGGGTAACAAGACTAAAGGAAACTAGCTGAGAGTGTCTACTTGAACAACCTACTCCAGCAAGTCTATATAGAAGAGAATTAAAAAGAGGGGAGGCCAACCACTTGACCTCCCCTCTCACCAACTTTTTCCCGGTCAACTGCGAAACCTAGATTACGCGGGACATTTCAGGGAATTAAGACTAGGATGCTGGTACATTATGGAATATAACACGGACAGTCTCACCGGGCGCTAAGTTGATTTCAGCTGTTTCGTCAGTAACCACATTAGTGGTAGAAGGATCCAGGTCGACAAACTCAATATAGCCTAGGTCCCAGCCGGCAGGCAAAATCTCTGTCAGCGTATACGTTCCAGCCTCCAGTGCCCCACTGTCTTTGGTTTCACCATGTTTCAGGCTGAAATCACTACCATAGCTGGGGTCGAATCCAAAGGCTACTTCACCAAGGGTATCAGCGGGCGCATCTTTTACGACAACAATGTGACTCCCGAAGGTTGTTGTAACCACCGGGTAAAATCTTAATTGCACCAGCTTGGTGCCATCATTTATGAGACCCTGCTCGGTAATTACAAGGTCGGCAATATTGAAAATCCACTCGTTCGCAAAGTACCAGGCCATCGCCGGGTCTAAAGCAGCCATATCAGTCAGCCATGCTTCGACATCAGCCTCATCTTCAACACCATCATTGTTATAGTCTCTATTCTCTCCAGCCATGGCCTCGCCGTAATCAGCTACCGGAACATCGTTTATGTCTATGATGCCGTCATCATTGGCATCAAGGGTAGCATCGACAACCCAACCGGTATAGACAAACAGACGGGTGATATCCACCGCCTTGGACTTGCCCTTTCCCTTTGCTGTTGGGTCTTCAAATCGGCGTAATACTTGTTCATCAGGGTCGGGTACATAGAGATTGTTTCCGACGACGAGACCCAGCATAAGTTCAGGGTCTTCCGGGCATTGGGTGTAGTTCCCGAACCCAGGGTTTGGTGGGTCTGTATCATTGCACGCCTCTACTACCGTGTTCGGGTACAGAATAATATTGCTGGCGGGCTCAAGCTTTCCGTTGTTTGGTTTAGCGAGGATTCTGGCAAAAACATAGTAGCCACCTGCTGGAGTAGGCGTGCCATCGACCATGACCTTGTAGGGTAGCTGAACCTTGGCTACTCCATCACCGTAGGGCTCTGGCATGGCGCACGGGTCAAGCACCGTTAAATCGTACACTGATGCCTTCTTGTTGGAAACGTACTGTATGGTTGATGCACCATACTCAGCGACAAATACTGATTTGCCGCCTGGTGTCGCATCGCAGGTAAATGTTTCCGGGTCCTTGCCGTGGATGTTCAGGTTGAAATGCTGTCCGCTTGGAAACCCGTTGCTCAGGGCAATGACATCCTTACCCGAGCCCGAATTTTGTGGTTTGGCCGCCATCACAGCTGATGCACCGACTAAAAGCGCTACAATAGTTAGAGCTGTGACAACGAGCACTATTCTTTTTTTCATAAATACATCCTCCTTGCTTTTGATTATTTAAAATAAAATAGAGTCCTCTATACCATAATTGATTTTACCCGTCACATCACCTCCTCTCGATTAATATTCACTAATTGAAGCTGCTACCTTTTTACTTGCCTATCTTCAGTTTAGGTAGCATGTCGGCTTTTGTAAATAGGCCAAAGGTCTCATTTTCAGCAAGTAAAAGTACTGCTCGAACGTAGACCCTGTCCAATCGACGATTGAATATTTTTTGTTGACTTTTTAAGATAATTAGAGTAATTTTTTCAGCATTCTTGTGAGACATAAATCACATACATAAAGCTATCTCACGATTTACAATCAACTTAAACAAAGGAGGAAGCATACCATGGGCAATACCAAAGACAACTTGGACGCTGCTTTTGCTGGAGAAAGCCAGGCCAACCGTAAGTATTTGTTCTTTGCTGAAAAGGCTGAACAAGAGGGACATAAACAGGTAGCAAAGCTGTTTCGTGCTGCAGCCGACGCCGAGACAGCGCACGCCAGAAATCACCTGAAGGTTATGCAGGGAATAAAATCAACGAGAGAAAATCTGCTGGCTGCAAAGGATGGCGAGAATCATGAGTTCACCGAAATGTATCCTGCATTCATAAAGCAGGCGGAAGTCGAGGGTGAAGACAAAGCCAAAGACACCTTTAACCTGGCAAATAAAGTTGAGCAAATTCATCATGGTTTGTTTGACGCCGCCCTGAGCAAGGTTGAAAAGGGTGAGACTATTGCGGAGAAACCTATTTACGTTTGCCAATACTGCGGCAACACGGTTGAGGGGGAAGCCCCTGAAAAATGTCCCGTCTGCGGAGCGCCCAGGAAAATGTTCAAGCTCATAGAGTAGCTGAACTCGAAGAAATCCCGGCGCACGGCAGGAAAGCTGGTGGAGAGACTGGATAAGACGATAGGGTTGGAACAATTCTTCACAGGTCTCCATGGCTACAGCGGTACCTGCAGATTTGTATAGAGGTGATGCAAAATGGCTGAAATAAAGGTGGATTGCAGGGGTGAAACTTGCCCTGTCCCTTTAGTTGAGACTCGCAAGGCTTTGAGGAAAGCAAAGGAGGGCGATATTGTGGAGGTTATCGGAACGCATCCTGCTTCCAAGAAAGAGATACCGATGGCGGTAAAGGCTTTGGGACTGGAGCTCATCGATGTGCAGGAGGAAGGTGGGATGTGGAAAATAAAAATACGTAAGTAGGAGGAGGAAGAGACTATGGCTGGCAAAGTTACTATAATAGTTCACAGCGGCGACATGGATAAGGTGTATAGCGCCTTCATTGTAGCCAACGGGGCACTCGCCATGGGGATGGAAGCATCACTTTTCTTCACCTTCTGGGGTCTCCAGCGCCTAAAGAAAGGTGAGCTGGAAAAGGGGCCTCTATCCAAAATGAACATGCTGGGCCTGGGCAAATGGATGGTCAAGCGGAGGATGAAGAAAGCCGGGGCGGCGTCTCTGGAAAGGCTGCTACAGGACTTCCACGAGCTTGGAGGGAAAATACTCGCCTGCGACATGACAATGCAGATAATGGGTATAAAGAAAGAAGACCTCCGTGATGATTTGATATCGGATTACTGTGCAGTTGGTACCTACATAGATGAGGCTAAGGAATCAACAATAACCCTCTTTATATGACGGGGAGGAAATGGTAGACAGATTTATTTACCTGGACAACGCATCGGCTACTCGTTTAGATGAGCGGGTGCTGGAGGCGATGAGACCGTATTTATTTGATACATACGCGGTTGCTACCTCAGAGTTTGGCTACTCCCAGGGAATAGAAGCTCGAGAGGCGTTAGACGAAGCCAGAGCGGCTCTGGCCAATGCTTTAGGTGCTGCCCCCGAAGAGTTTATTTTCACCTCGGGAAGTACTGAGTCCTCTAACGTTGCCCTCAAAGGAGTGGCGCTGGCCCTCGGTAAGAAGAAAGGCAAACACATAATTGTGTCAAAGATCGAGGATTTCCCTGTGCTTCACAGCGCACAAGCGCTGGAAAAACAGGGCTTTCAGGTGACCTATCTGGATGTGGATGGGGAGGGCTTTGTGGACATTGCCCGGCTCAGAGATTCCATAACCAGTGAGACCATCCTGGTTTCCGTCCAGCATGCCAACCAGGAAATAGGTACCATCCAGGATATTGAAGCTGTCGGTCGTATTTGCCGTGAAAAAGAGGTGCTTTTCCACACTGATGCTACTCATACCTTTACGCGAGTCCCTCTGGACATAAAGAAAATAGCTGTGGACCTGGTCACTGTATCGGCACATACCATCCACGGCCCCAAGAGCACAGGAGGCCTGTGCATCCGCCAAGGAACACAAATAGCCAAGTGGGTGGACGGCGGATTTCAGGAATTCAATCTCCGGGCGGGGCTGGAAAATATACCTGGGGCGGTGGGATTTGCCAAAGCTGTGGATCTGATTACCCCTGAAGAGACCAGGCACCTGCAAGAAATGCGAGACCGCCTTATTGACCGCATGCTTGCCGAGATACCACACAGTACCCTGAATGGACCTCGACAGAAGAGGCTCCCACAGAATGCCAATATTACCTTCCACTTTGTGGAGGGCGAGTCCATGACCCTGCATCTTGATATGCGTGGTTTTGCCGTGAGCACCGGCTCCGCCTGTTTCAGCCGCTCTCTGGAGGCCAGCCACGTTATCTCGGGGATAGGCGGCGACCACGAAAGGGCACACGGGTCAATACGCTTTACCTTTGGGCGTTATAACACTATGGAAGACGTGGATGCTGTGGTCCGGGCGTTAGCTGAGATAGTGGAAGAACTGAGAAGCATCAGTCCCTTGGGAAAAAGCGAAGAAAAGGAGGAGGCTTAGAGATGAAATTTCCATATACCGACATAGTACTGGAACACTTTCGGCACCCCCGCAACGTGGGTAAAATTGAGAATCCCGATGGCAAGGCAACCGAAGGCAGCCCAGCCTGTGGGGACATGGTATCTGTCTACATAAAGGTTGACCCCAAAACGAATACTATCGCGGATGTCAAGTTTGAGTCTTATGGCTGTGCTTCCAACATAGCCACCGGCTCTATAATTACTGAGCTGGCCAAGGGAAAGACATTGGATGAAGCAAAGAACATTACCTGGAAAGAAGCTTCAGAGGCCCTGGGAGGTCTTCCCAAAATTAAAGCCCATTGCTCGGTACTCGCTGTCGAAGGATTGCGCTCGGCTATACAAAACTATGAAGAGCGCCACGGCCTGGTCAAAGAAAAGAAGCCGACCACGGTAGAGGTAGTCCGTCAGCGCCTCAGGAAAGTCGTAAACCCTCTGACCGGGTTAAACGTGGTGCGCACAAACTTGGTGCAAGATATTAAGGTAAAGAACGGAATTGTCCGGGTGCTTTTCGATTTGCCACGAGATCACCAGTTTGCTAACAACATAAAGGACGAAATACTGGAGAAGATAGAGCCCCTATGGGATGTCAAAGAGGTAGTGGTCGAATTCACGGAATAGCATGTCGGCTAAAAGAGGTGTTTGGTAGCGTATACCGGATTCGA
>SOHS01000155.1 GCA_004377135.1 Dehalococcoidia bacterium
AGAAATCAAAATGCCAACTCAAAATACAAAACTTCTATTTTGGCTCTTTGAATTACTCAGTCCTCAAGTTGAACCCTACCCCCACTAATCAATCCTAAGTGCTTACACTTTACTCCAGCTATTTGAGAAGCCTCAATATCAATTTCATAAGGTTCGCCAACCAAGATTTTCCCATAATCCTCTGCTTCTCCTTTCGCGGGGTCATCAGAGTAGGAGAATTTTTGATGGGCTTCGATAATGCCCAAATCGAAAGGCAAGGTGAAGTAGAGGTCAGCAAGGACTTTTTCAATACCTAACTCATATAGAGCTCCCCAGCCACCCGATTTGTCCTTTTTATACTTGCTTACCGACAACAGGCTCAAAAGGTTTGCCACACTAAAGTGGCCAGAATTACCACAAACCTTAAAGGGAGTAACGCTGATCAAAAAGTCACTACGCAACACTACATTGGGTACCCAGAAACTTTCCACAGCATAGAATCGAGATAAAGGATTCTGAACCTCTATAAAAATGGAATCCCTGATATCGAGCATAAGGACGTGATGAAAGTTATAACCTAAAGCTTGATATATTGGGTAAATCGATTCACCGCTAGGAGTCCCGTCCGCAATGAGGATATCCGCATTGCTAATTTTTCTAATACCTCTAATAATAGTATTAAGCAGTTTGGGGCTAGTAGTTACAGGGTACGAGAAGGGATAACCAGCACAGGGTTTGATCAAAACTCGTCTTGCCCAGGCAAGCTGTGGGGGAGGAGTAAACACAAAATCCGAATCCTTAACAATCATTGGCTTCATATCAGCGACCAAATTTCAATGACTACATAGCCGGTCGCAATAGCACGATTTCAGCGGTAGCCGGAAGTCTTTCTCGTTCTAAGTCCACTTCACTATCTTCCATTCTTCTCACATTTTTCTTACCCTTAAGGAAATCCTCGACACCAGTTATAGGATAGGCACAATTAGGCGTTTTAAAATGCATGGGAATAACTATTTTTGGCTTTAATTGGTCACATACCTGACTAGCTACAGATGCATTAATGGTGTAGAAGCCACCCACGGGGACAAGCAATATATCCACAGTACCAATTTCACTGACCTGCGCTGGACTAAGCACATGCCCTAAATCACCCAGGTGACAAAGTTTTATATCATCTATGGTGAAACAAAAGATAGTGTTAGGTCCCCTTTGTCCACCCTGAGCGGCATCATGATAAGTGGCGACGCCTTTAAATTGAACACCTTTGGCAGTTTTTATACCGTCACCTTTAACCACTTCGGGTTTCCCTTGTACTGCAGAAATATTACTATGGTCGTCATGTTCATGACTTACCACAACGACATCAGCAGTTTCTTTGATGGGAGAATAATTAATACCTCCACCCACAGCATAAGGGTCGGTGATTATTCTTACACCGTCCCCCGAGGTGATCAGGAAACATGAATGTCCTAACCACTTTACCTTCATGTGACCTCCTAAGTTCGAGCCTCACTCAAGGCTAGTTCGATTAAGGTTCTAACGCCAAACCCAGTAGCTCCCTTCACTATGTATCCGCTCTCCTTGGTGGAGAGACGGGGACCAGCTATATCGATATGAACCCAAGGGGTATTATCAACAAATTCAGCCAAAAACAGGGCAGCAGTGATGGCTCCGCCATACCTGTTCCCGGTGTTCTTGACATCAGCAATTTCGCTCTTGATTTGTTCCTTATACTCCTCAGGCATGGGCATGTGCCACATTTTCTCGCCGGTTCTTTCCGCAGCCCCAAGGACTTTGTCTATCCAATCTCGGTCATTGCCAAAGAGACCACTGTAAAGCATGCCCAAGGCGACCCGGCAAGCTCCGGTCAAAGTAGCCAAATCTATCAAGGGAGACAAACCCAGCTTCTGGGCATAACTCAAGGCATCAGCCAGAATAAGCCTTCCTTCAGCATCCGTGCTTATTACTTCGATGGTCTTGCCATTCATAGCCTTCAGTACATCCCCTGGCTTCAAGGCTGTGCCACTGGGTAAATTCTCGGTAGCGGGAACAATGGCGGTGACATTGATCTTGGGTTTCAACTTAGCAATAGCCCAGAGTGCTGTTATGACTGCCGCAGCACCGGCCATGTCATCCTTCATTTCCCACATCCCCTCGGAGGGTTTAATGGAGATCCCTCCAGAGTCGAAGGTTATGCCCTTGCCCAGAAAGCCAAGGGCTTTTTCAGAATGTTCATCTCCCTTGTAGCTCAGGATGATCAGTTTGGCGGGCTGGTCGCTTCCCTTCGCCACCCCCAACAGTGCTCCCATGCCCATTTCCTCCATGTCCTCTCGGTCTAAGACCTTGATCTCTAAATCATACTTGCTAGCCAATTCTTTGGCTGCTTCAGCCATCCGGCTAGGTGTCATGTAGTTAGCGGGTTCGTTACCCATATCCCGAGCCAAGTTGGTAACATCAGCTACCAGTTTTCCCTTGCCAATGGCCAGTTCCAGGATTGGGGCTTTTTCCTCT
Organism: Dehalococcoidia bacterium; assembly: GCA_004377135.1. GTDB lineage: Bacteria > Chloroflexota > Dehalococcoidia > GIF9 > AB-539-J10 > RBG-13-51-36. The sequence continues at coordinate 2,491 of SOHS01000155.1, forward strand.
TCTTTTACTGCTATCAATATTTCCTCAATATCCTCATATTCAGGCTTCTTATATTTGGCGAAGCCATAAAGCCCGAGAACAGCGCCCTCCGTTATTGCCTCCGCTGAAGCTTCAAGCTCCATACCGCCTATGCCAGCACCATGCAGTATTGTAGCTATTTTTCGACAGTTCACTTTGCGCAATGCCCGGCAAAATTCTCCGGCTACTCCGCGAATTTTATCCACATTGAAATCCTGTCGCTTACCCAGCCCGGCAATAGCTACCTTCCTCGCGGGCAATTTCCCGAGCGTATGGACAATGCTAACTTCTCCAAACTTACCCTTGATCTCACCTCGACTGATGAGCGAACCAATAGCTCCGTCCAAAGCTTTATCCACAGCAGCGGTAGCACTGCCCGGTTGGTCCACACCTTCAAAAAGGTTTACCACAATGGCATCCGCTTCGATTTGAGCTATGTCCCCAACCCTAACTTTTATCTCCAAAATTCATCTCCCTAAAATGTATAAATTTTAGAACATTTATTTTACTTTATTTGGGTGAAGAATTGAAGAGGTTAATAAAGGAAAATTTACCCTTATCTCTTTGTTGCTCGCACAATCTTATCGATTACGGCAGTAATGTCCTGCGAGGTATCAACAATAAGATGATTGCGAGAAAACCTTTCCCTTCGAGGCTTCATTTTATTATATACTTCCCAACCGGCTTCGGAGTCGCTATGAGGCACAGCTGCTTTTTCTCGGGCAAGAAGGCGTTGCCGTACTACTTCGGTGGGAGCTTCAACCCAGACCAAGATGAGCTTTGCCTCTGCTCTTTCTGCAGCGCGGTATAAATATTCCCGATGGTGCTCCAATAGGTTTGTGGCATCAAAGATGACAGGTATTCCTTTCCTTAAAAGATCTTCAATGAGAACATGACAGGCAGAGAAAAGCCGCTTATTTTCACTTTCCTTATATTGAGGGGAAGAGAAAAAGACTTTTCGTAAAGTATCGCTTGCTAAGATGAGAAAAGGCAACCTTTCAGCCAGCTTGCGGCAGAAAAAAGACTTACCCGTGCCTGGCAAGCCACTTACCACTATAAGTGGAGGCTCTACCTGGGGTTGAGGTAAGCCATTTAGGTTTTGTCTTAATTTCTCTACATCTTCATCTAAGCCACCTGCCATAACATCACAATTATCACCATGAGTTAGCTTATGTGTCAAGATGCTAAAGTTACAGTTACAATTGATATGATAGGTGAAGAGGCAGTGTCTGTCGTCTAGAGTGACGGGGCTGGAAGGTAAAGAATATACGGTAAAGTTCAAAAAATACTGTTAATATCCCGAACATCTAGGAGAATCTCAAAAAAACCATGATTGAAGCAAACGCGTTGCGAGCGAAGTGAAGTAATGCCATGCCTCTCTAGGAGATTGCTTTGTCGCCTTCGACTCCTCACAATGACAGGGTGGGTGTCATTGTGTATTGAAGTCTCCCTATCCCCGGGGATGACCATCGGGCGCACCCCTTTTAAGGCTTCGAGCCTGTGTCGTCACTCTTCCGACCGTTTTGAGGAATGCAGTGACGATATCAGGGTCGAACTGAGTGCCAGCACCGCGCTTAATTTCGTGTATGGCTTCCGCGACGGACATTGTCGACCGATACGGTCGGTCGGATGTCATAGCATCAAAGGCATCGGCCACGGCTATGATTCTGGCTCCCAATGGTATGCCGCTGCCGGCTATGACCTGATGAAGTCCGCTGCCGTCATAATGGTCGTGGTGGTGCTCAATCATCTCATTTATTATTCCATCAACCAAAGGCTTCACAATGTGGGCGCCAACACTAGCATGAGTCATAATGTGCTCGTACTCTTCACGCGTCAGCTTGCCGGGCTTATTCTGGATAATCTGGTCAATCGCAATTTTCCCGATGTCGTGGAGTAAACTTCCCCAGCGCATGTCTTCCATATCTTTTGCAGATAGACCAAGTTCATTGCCTAAAGCTAATGCTATATCGGTCACCCGGCGGGAATGCCCACCAGTATACCTGTCCTTAGCTTCGAGGGCGGATACCAGTGCCTCAATCGCGCCAAGGAAGATTTTTCTAATCTCCCCCGTCTGTTCCTCAACCTTTTCTTCCAGGAATTGTTGGTACCCCCTGAGCTCGAGCTGCAGACGCCTCCTATCGAGAGTCCTTTGGACGGCCAGGGAAACCTCCTCCAGGTTGAAAGGCTTGCAGATGTAGTCATCAGCCCCCTGCTTCAGGCACTGAATAGCAACATTAATATCAATAACAGCGGTAGCCATAATAACTACTGTGTCAGGGTAGACTGACTTTATTTCCGGGAGTAGTTCGATTCCTGATTTACCGGGCATCTTTATATCCAGGATAACCAGAGCAATCGGACTGGTTGCCAGCATGTTCAAGGTTTGCTCGGCATCACTTGCTTCCTGGCACAGGTAGCCTTCTCTGGATAATTTCTGGCGAAGGAGGCTCCTGATGGCAGGTTCATCATCGACGACAAGCAATGTTTCTTGCTGTTCAAGCATATCTTTAATCCTACCCAGTGAAGACCTTTTTTTAGTCATTGTTTTTGGCTCATTTTCATCTTTAACCATTGAAATGCTCTTCTCGTTGGCATTAGCTTGCTTTATAGTAAACTTTTAATATGAGCGCGATTTTTAATGGGTAGTTCGATAAGAATAGTAGCTCCCTTACCCAACTGGCTCCTAACATATATCTGCCCGCCGTGCTCGTTCACTATTCCGTGGCAAATACTCAAACCGAGCCCGGTCCCACTGCCTGCTTCCTTGGTGGTGAAGAATGGGTCAAATATCCGCCCCAGATTTTCCGGTGAGATACCCGGGCCGTCGTCAGCGATTGAAATCCTCACGATACTGTTCTCTTTTTGGGTGGCAATGGTCAGGGTTCCTCCGTTGTGTGCTTTGGTTATAAAATATTCGGCATTGATAATTATGTTCATGAAAACCTGCTGCATCTGGAAATAGTCAACCAAGATTTCGGGAAGGTTTGGGGCAAGATGACTCTCGACATCGATATGGTTTACTTTGTGTTCACGAGCACGTAATTCCAGCACATCTTCAATAATGTTATTTATCTGATTAGGTTGCTTCATGGGTGCATGCTTTCGGGCAAAGGCAAGGAGATTATTAGTCACAATAGCAGCACGCTGAGCCTCGCTGTTGATAATCTTTAAATCTTCACGGATGTCGTCGGGGGCCTCCTTCTCCATGAGCAACTGAGAGAAACCGATAATGCTCGCAAGCGGGTTGTTAAGTTCGTGGGCGGCGCCGGATGCCAGTTCGCCAATGGAAGCCAGCCGGTCAGTCATTATAAGCCGCTCATTTTGTTGCTTTTGCTCGGTAATGTCTCTGGTAATATGTACAATGCCGATGACCTCGCCTGTCTTATCGAAAATCGGTGATGTTGTCTCCAGGAGGTATTTCCCCAGATTGGATTCGTAGAACTCTGTCACCGCAGGTTTCCCAGTAGCCAGCGTCTGCTTGTGAGGACAGCCTGATATGGGTTTTTCCTCCTTGTGTAGCTTATAGCAGTGCTTACCGAGGAATTGACTGGGATTCACGTGAAAAATGTCAGCAAATGCCTTATTTGCCCGCAGAATCTTGTGGTCTCTGTCGTGAATGGAGATAGCATCGGTGATGGAATCGAAGGTCTCCCTCCATTCCTCGGCTGCCAGCCTGAGCGCTTCCTCTACCCTCCTACGCTCAGTGATGTCACGCCCAATGCCGCGGAACCCGATAATCTCGTCTTTGTCATTTCGCAGAGTGGAGACTGATGTTTCGGCAAACCCGCAGACCCCGTCTTTGCGGACGGTTTTCCAGGGGAAGCCTTTGTTCGGCACACCACTCTGGTACACTTCACTAAAGATTCGAAATACTGACTCGATATCTTCTTCAACTGTAAACTTTTTATAGCTCATTCCCATCAGCTCTTCCCTTGAGTATCCCAGGTCGCGGCACACCGAATTATTGACAAAGGTGAAGTGTCCGCCAAGGTCAACCTCGAAATAGGCATCCTCCATCTCTTCAAGTATAGTCCGGTATCTCTCCTCAGACTGCCTCAGGGCTTCCTCTGCTTGCTTGCGCTCGGTGACGTTTCCGGCAATAATTTGAAAGCCAACCGGAACTCCCAACTTTCTGAGTATTTTGCCCTCTAGTTCAATCCAGATCCATCGTCCGTCCTTGCATTTAAACTTAGTTTCCCAATGTTTGGCAGGGCTTCCTCTCAATCTGGCTGCCATCCTTTTTGGAAGGTATTTCATGGTACTGGCAGGGAACCAATCCAGTTGAAGGCCGCTCTTGCCAATGATTTCTTCCCGTGAGTAACCTGTCTCTGACTCGAACCTTTTATTGACATAGGTGATGTTGCCCTTGAGATCCGCATGAATTATGCCGACAGGTGCTTCTTCAAGAAAAGCGCTTTTTTCCTCCTCCGCCTCTCTCAGCGCCTCTTCCGCCCGATTGCGCTCAGTGACGTCCCGTTGGATGCAAAATATCAGCTTCCGGCCCCTGTACATAATCCCACTAATACTGATATCCACATCGATGACCGAACCATCCTTGCGAGTCTGTTTTGTCTCCAGATGGATACCTTGCTCATCAACATTCCGCCCCATCTCCAGTATTTGTTCGCGGGTATAATTTTTATCCCAGTCCCAGGTATGGAGCTCATGGACTTCCTCAGGGGTATAGCCAAGCATCTCGGCAAAGCGCTGGTTAGCCTCCACTACCCCGGCATCGACATCAAGGACGACTATCCCATCCAGGGACTGGTCAACGAGGAGACGGCGCCGGGTCAATTCATCAGCCAGCTCCTGCTCCTGCTTCTTGCGCGCGCTGATATTCCTAGTTACCTCAAGACAGGAAACTATTTCTCCCTTAGCGTCTCTAATAGGGCTAGCCGTATTCTCCCAGAAGGCAACTTCCCCCGAAGGCATTACCTTTCTACTCTCCACAGTGTGGGACTTACCATCCCTAAATGCCATTGCTACCGGGCACTTAGGGCACACCTTGTCTCTGGAGGCATAGATTCGGTAGCATTTCTCCCCCACATGGTCACCATCATAGGTTATCTTTGACGGCTCATTCTGATAAATAATGTTATAGTCCCTATCCTGTATGGTGAGACCATACTCTATGGCACCTATTACTGCTTGCAGCTTATTCTTCTCGGCTTGAAGCGCTTCTTCTGTTTGCTTGCGCCCGGTGATTTCCATGTAATTCCCCAGAATTGCCTGCTTCCGATGGTACTGGATAGATTTAACCGTCGCCATAACCCAAATAATGCTACCGTCTTTACAAGTAACCCTGAACTGATATGGCGTAAGGAACTCTTCCTTCAGCATCTTAATGGTATTTTCCCTGACCATCTCCCTATCTTCGGGAACGATAAGCATAAAAGAATCTTTGCCCATCAACTCATCTGCCGTGTATCCGGTGGCGATTGAGAAGTAGGAGTTTACATAGCAAAACTTTCCGTCCTGCACGATGGAAACTCCCACTGGTGCTTGCTCGACCAGGATTTTTATTATATCTTCTTCACTCGTTCGTTCGACCGTTGAGCTCATTGATTTCATCTGTCTACTTCCTTAACTCCCCCGACTTATCGCGATAACGTGGTTGGTTTTCGTTCTAATGGTATCCAATTGAGCTGCGGTAAATAGTCTCCAACCCCGCCAGTCCCGGTATTCAACGTCGGAAAATACCCCTTCTTTCAGCCATCTAAAAAGGGTGTTTCTACTGATTCCAACAATCCGGCAAACCTCGGCTGTTCTGTAATAGGTATGGTCATTAATAACAACAGGCATATCTTCCTCTCATAAAACTACTCAGCTATACCAGACTATACTATTAATATACTATGGCTCATGTTACTGGAAAGCGTCAATCACCCATTTGTACCTATGATTCTGTTACTTTAGTCCTGGCTTGTTCAGTGACTCCTGTCGGGCGGATACCTGATACAAAGTACTGGCAATGTTTCTACAATCTTCCGTTCCGATTAGCCACCAGTGGAGTGAGGTCGCCACATTTATCATCCTCGAATTGTAGTGGTACGCGGGAGGTGATGAGTCGATTTCTCAAATCAGGAGAATAAGGAGGTGGCTTCAAGTGGAACCAACCCTTGATGAACGACTGGCCCGATTATCGCTTCACGATGGGTGAAACTAGTTCTTCATCTTTTCTTAATTCGCTGATGCGGTCGCGAATCATAGCAGCTTTTTCAAACTCCAGATTCTTGGCTGCTGCTTTCATTTGAGATTCCAGTTGCTTGATGAGCTGACTTATTTCCTCCTTAGAAATAGGTGTAACCGCATAAGGAGCCCTTGTTTCGGCTACCGCTTGAATTCTCACAGTTATATCCTTAATTGCCTTTCGGATTCCCTGGGGAGTTATGCCGTGCTCCTTGTTGTAAGCTTCCTGAACCTGACGGCGGCGACCGGTTTCCTCTATAGCCTTCTGCATGGATTGGGTAATACTGTCAGCGTACATTATGACATGAGCATTGATGTGTCTGGCAGCACGCCCCATAGTCTGAATGAGCGCTTCCTCCGACCTCAGATAGCCTTCCTTATCAGCATCGAGTATGGCCACCAGGCTCACCTCAGGTAAGTCCAACCCTTCGCGAAGGAGATTAATACCCACTACCACATCATAGACGCCAAGGCGGAGGTCATGGAGAATCTCCACTCGCTCTAAAGTCTCTATCTCTGAATGCAAGTAATGAGTCTTAATCTCCATTTCCCTCAAGTAGTCGCTTAATTCCTCTGCCATTCGCTTGGTCAAGGTAGTTACCAAACAACGCTCCCCCTTGGCTACCCTGTTATTTATTTGATAAATGAGGTCATCGATTTGCCCCTTGACTGGCTTAACCTCCACAGTAGGCTCCAGCAAACCAGTGGGGCGGACTAATTGCTCCACTACTTGCTGGCTATGCTCATATTCATAGAGTTTGGGTGTAGCAGAGACGTAAATAACCTGGTTTATGTGCTTTTCGAACTCTTTAAAATTCAGCGGTCGGTTATCCAAGGCAGAGGGAAGGCGAAAGCCATAATCGACCAATGTCTGCTTTCGAGAAATATCACCATGATACATGCCTCTGATCTGCGGCAGGGTCATATGTGATTCATCGATGAAAAGCAGGAATTCATCGGGAAAATAATCCAGCAAAGTCCAGGGCGTGCTTCCCGGTGCCCGCCGCTGAAGATGCCGGGAGTAATTTTCCACCCCGGTGCAGTACCCCACCTCTTGAAGCATTTCGATATCGTAATTGGTCCGGGCCTCGAGCCTCTGGGTCTCCAGTAGCTTTCCCTGGCTCCGTAACTCCTTTAATCGTTCCTCTAGTTCGATTTTGATATCCTCAATTGCCGCCATCAGCTTATCGTGAGAGGTAACAAAGTGCTTGGCCGGGTAGATATCCACCTGGTCACGATGGGCCAGTAGTTCACCAGTCAGAGGTTCTACCTCCACAATGCGCTCAATCTCATTCCCCCAGAATTCGATTCTTAGAGCCGTTTCCTCGTAAGCCGGCTGAATCTCTAGTGTGTCTCCTCGGATACGAAATCTGCCTCTGGTGAAATCATAGTCGTTTCTTTCGTATTGCATATCCACCAGATGGCGAACCAGTTTGTCTCGCTTGTAGCGTTTGTTTCTTTCGATAGTAAGGACAAAGCTCCTGTATTCCTCAGGTGCACCCAGGCCATAAATACAGGAGACCGAAGCTATAATAACTACATCTCGGCGGGTGAAGAGAGATCTGGTAGCAGCGTGCCGTAGTTTGTCAATCTCTTCATTTATATCAGTCTCTTTCTCAATATAGAGGTCGGTACTGGGGACATAGGCCTCTGGCTGATAATAGTCATAGTAGCTTACAAAATACTCCACAGCATTTACGGGAAGGAATTCCTTAAACTCGGTTGCTAGCTGAGCGGCCAAAGTTTTGTTGTGACAAATAACCAAGGTTGGCCTCTGTATTCTCTCGATGACGTTAGCCATGGTGAAGGTTTTGCCGCTGCCGGTAACCCCGAGCAAAGTCTGCTCCCGGTAACCTCTCTTTAGCCCTTCAACCAGCTTGTCCATTGCCTGGGGCTGGTCGCCGGTAAGACCAAAATCAGAAACTATTTTAAACTGCGACATCAGGGTCATTCACCACAATAATAAACAAGCGACAATCCTTAATATATAAGAAACAATTAAATTTTGCATAATCAGGTGCAAGAGCAGCACCATTTACAGTTGCCGTGTCAAATCAAGGTCTTGTTTGGGACATCGAGTCATGTTAGAATTTTGATATCCTGATATAAAAGAAAGGAAATTGTCGACATGAAGTCCTATGAGGAACTCGCTAAAGAGCAAGCAGATAGAGAAAGCACTCTCCTATCCAAGTTAATGGGAGAGGCTGGGATAGAAGAATTAGCTGATTTTGAGGCCGGGCTAAGTGGGCGTCAAAGCGAAATCTTGTTCAAGATAACCACGGAGATGGAAGATACTGAAAATGCCTTGAACCAGGTTGAGCAGCTTGCTCAGAGACTCAGGAAACATCTGGAGCGGTTGAAAAAGCTACATCAAACTCTCTCGAAGTAAGGTTAAGTCACATAAAATATAGCGCAATGCGGTCTGAGTCGGAAAAATCGGTTAGACTTCGTTTTGCACCCAGTCCCACAGGGTATCCACATTTAGGCAACATCAGGACTGCTCTATTCAACTGGCTTTTTGCTCGCCATCACGGCGGCAAGTTTATCTTACGAATTGAAGATACTGACATTGCCCGTAAAGTAGAAGGCGCGGTGGAGGTAATACTAGATAGCTTGCAGTGGCTGGGACTAAACTGGGATGAAGGGCCTTATTTCCAATCACAACGATTGCCCATTTACCATGGAATTGTCCATAAATTGCTTGAAGAGGATCATGCATATTTATGCTACTGCTCTCCAGAGCGATTAGAGACGATGCGCCAGGAACAGGCAAAACGTAAGCAGCCGCCGAAATATGATCGCCATTGTCGAGATTTAACACAACATGAAAGAAATCGGTTAGAGGCAACAGGTATTACTCCCGTGATTCGCTTTAAAACACCTCTTGAAGGCGAAACCATTTTCTACGACTTAATTCATGGCCCGGTAACTTTCAAGCACGATGTCCTAGATGATTTTGTCTTGTTTAAGTCTGACGGTTATCCTACATATCATTTAGCCAGTGTAGTAGATGACCATTTAATGGCTATCTCACATGTCCTCAGGGCTGATGAGTGGCTCTCCAGCACTCCCCGCCATGTTTTGCTTTACCAAGCTCTAAACTGGCAAGCTCCGCAATTTGCTCATTTACCCATGATTCTGGGACCTGACCGTGCCAAACTGTCCAAAAGACACGGTGCTACTACTATCACCGAGTATCAAAAGCAGGGATACCTCCCAGATGCAATGGTCAATTTCCTGGTGCTTTTGGGCTGGTCGCTTGATGATCGAACTGAGTTATTATCCCAGGAAGAATTGATAAAGCACTTCTCTCTGGAAAGGGTGGGCAAAACAGCGGCTATCTTTAATAAAGATAAGCTGGAATGGATGAACGGGGTTTATTTGCGTAAACTAAGCCTGGAGGAATTTGTCCAGCACGCCATGCCATTTTTAGATAGAGATTTGCCAAAGTCGGTAGAACGCCCATTGGATAGCAATTACGTCAGCCGGGTTTTATCTCTCATTCAAGAACGAGCTAAAACTCTGGCTGAAGTTCCTCAACTTGCTAGTTTTTTCTTCCTCGACGAGCTGCAATATGATACAGACTTGCTTTTAAGTAAAGAACTGGATGCTAAATCTGCTACTCAGGCTATCACGACTGCTTTGCAAAAACTAGAAGAGGTAACCACCTGGGATACCACTACGCTCGAGGGTATCCTGCGCCCCCTGGCCGCAGAGTTAAACTTAGGTACGGGGAAATTCTTTGGTTTGTTAAGGGTAGCTGCTACAGGGCGAGTTGCGGCACCACCATTGTTTCAGACCATGGCAGTATTGGGAAAAGATAAATGCCTGAAGCGATTCGATACGGCATTGCAGCGGCTATCCACTTATTTAAACTAGAATGCCACATGTAATTTAATATCAGAACTCTAAATATTTTTTGGATCTTTCTAGCTTGCTAAAATGGTTGAATTTTTACAATCTTTGCTTTGGAAGCCCAAAAGGTATTGACAAAGCTTTGTTCTTATAGTAACAATATAGGTGTAGTAAAATTAAAAGGAGGGCATGATGGCAACAGCTTATTGTATGAAGTGCAGGAGAAAGGTAGAGATAAGAAACCCGAGGCGTATTATGCTCAAGAACCGCAGACCAGCAACCCAGGGTGTTTGCCCTAGCTGCAACACAAAGGTATTCAGAATAGAGAAAGCCTAAATTTTTACGGCGGTCATTGAGTGTTGAGAGGGGTCACGCATCGATAGCGTTGCTATTTGTGTTTGCGTGAAATCCAAAAGCGAGTGAGCTTGAATCTTTAGGGGATATTTATTTCCCGGGTATCTTAGTATCTTTTTGGGAATAGTCTTAAAAAGTAAAGACTAGAGAGTTGGTTATCTCTCTAAGACTGTGGTTCAAGGCTTCCTTGTCTGCATATCTTAGATTCAAAACTCTCTGGGAAATTTTCTGGGCTTCTCGCTGAAAATATTTACATTCTCTTATTAAAGGTGCGCGGATTAACCTGTTCCCTCTCAAAAATATATAATCCAGCGTGCAATACTCAACTTCCTTCTCTATTCTATTGCTTACCTTTCTCAAAAAATTCCTTTTCCGTTCTTCAGTCCTGCGGGCAAATCTTTTTTCACTTCTCCCCCCTTTCCTATGCTCCTTATGTATATACCCTGTGCCCGTTTTCGATTTTACGAGATTATCACGATTGAAAACTCCTATAGAGTATATCCCCCATGTTACCACCACCACGCCTATAATATATTCTCGCTCCAGGGTTTCTATTAGGGGGGAAGCATCAAACTCATCTAGTGAAATTTTATCTTGAGTAATAGGAAATGGCGGCAACACTATATATTTATTGCCGGTTTTTTGCCAATATATGGCTGCACCCGTATTGTATTTTTCAACTGCTTGAGCTACAGCTTTGATGTTGACTGATTCCTTAATTTCGCGGACATACGTATTGTATTGAGGCCAAAATGATAGTCCATTCATACAATGGGGAAAAGAACAAGGGTTTATATACAGACTTATATAGTCTCCAGGGCTGCTTTCGAGTCTGGACAAAAGTTCATACAACCGAGTTTTGCTAAGGATTTCCTTTTCCATATGGATCTTCAGCAATAAAGAAAGGCTTTTAATTAACTCTGACTTAGGTTAAACTTTGGCAAATATGGCTCCGAAATATAACCCTCGTGAAATCGAAAATAAATGGCAACAAAGATGGGCAGCTGACCATATTTATGAGGTAGGGGAGGATAGTAAACGACCGAAATTCTATGCCCTGACCATGTTCCCCTATACCTCAGGAGATGTTCACATTGGTCATTGGTACGCCATAGCGCCCTCAGATGTTTATGCCAGATTTAAAAGAATGGAGGGTTATAATGTGCTGCATCCTATGGGCTTTGACGCCTTTGGGTTACCAGCCGAAAATGCTGCCATCAGCCGTGGTATTCACCCTTATGAGTGGACAATGAGAAATATAGAGAATATGCGTCGGCAGCTCAGGAGTATGGGGGCAATATATGACTGGAACCGTGAAGTAGTTACTTGCCTACCAGACTACTACAAATGGACGCAGTGGTTTTTTCTTAAATTTTATCAAGCTGGTCTGGCCTATCGGGCTGAGGCACCGGTTAACTGGTGTCCGAAATGTCAGACGGTGCTGGCTAATGAACAAGTAATAGGGGAAGGTTTTTGCGAGAGGTGCAGCACGCCAGTGACTAAAAGAGAGCTCAAGCAGTGGTTTTTCAGGATTACTAAATACGCCGAAGAATTGCTCGATCATAGTCGTCTTGACTGGCCAGAACGCATAAAGATAATGCAGAGGAACTGGGTGGGTAAGAGCGAGGGCGCTGAAATTTCCTTCCGGCTAGAGTATAAGAGTATAGAGCAAAGAGAGATAAGGGTGTTTACCACTCGACCTGATACTATTTTTGGAGCGACTTTCTTCCTGCTGGCTCCGGAGCATCCCTTAGTTTCTCAATTAACCACCCCGGAGTGTAAAGCTGAAGTAGACGAATATATTGCTTGGTGTCGGCGGCAAACTGAATATGAACGGATAGCGCTAGACAAGGAAAAAACCGGTGTCTTTCTGGGAAGCTACGTTGTCAATCCTCTAAATGGAGAGAGAGTGCCTATCTGGATTACTGATTATGTATTGCCAACTTATGGCACAGGAGCAGTGATGGCAGTGCCTGCTCATGATGAACGAGACCTGGAGTTTGCCAGGAAGTTTAAACTACCTGTGCGGATAGTTATTGCTCCTCCGGGCTGGACAGGTGAAGAATTAACAGAAGCATATACCGACTCAGGTACAATGGTAAATTCTGGAGAGTTTAGCGGTTTACCCAGTGAACAAGGATACGAAGCAATCTGTGATTTATTGGAGGAGAAAGGATGGGGCAAGCGTACAGTTATTTATCGACTTCGTGATTGGCTTATCTCCAGGCAGAGGTATTGGGGAGCGCCCATACCCATAATTTATTGTGATAAATGTGGCATAGTCCCTGTGCCTGAAGAGGATTTGCCTGTTCTGCTTCCTCCCGATGCGGAATTTAGACCTACTGGAGAATCTCCCCTGAAATATTGTCGGTCATTCGTCAATATCACCTGTCCCAAATGTTCTGGGACAGCAAGAAGAGAAACTGATACTATGGATACTTTTATGTGTTCCTCCTGGTATTTCTTAAGATATACCAGTCCGGGAAATATGGGTGCTGCTTTCGATGCGACCAAAGTGAAATTCTGGTTGCCTGTGGATTTATATACCGGTGGTGCTGAGCACGCAGTTATGCATCTCTTCTATGCTCGTTTTTTTATCAAAACATTGAGAGATATAGGCTTGGTCAACTTTGACGAGCCTTTTACTCGTTTATTCAATCAAGGGACCATAGTTTTTCGTGGTGATAAGATGAGTAAATCTAGAGGCAATGTAATTGCCGCTGACGAATATGTGGCTGAGTTAGGAGCTGATGCTGTTCGCGGGTCTGTCATGTTTATTGGTCCCTGGGAGCTGGGGGGGGAATGGAATGATAGGGGCATTGTGGGCATAAGTCGCTGGCTGAACCGAGTGTGGAGCCTGGTAACAACCGAATATGCTAGCCATGTTGTTGATCTTGAGACTGAGAAAGAATTCCTTCATTTAACGCATAAGACAATTAAAGAGGTGACTGTTGATTTGGAAAGGTTCCGCTTCAACACCATGCTGGCCAGCCTTATGGAGTTCAGCAACTACCTATCTAAGGTTAAAGAGAGCAGGATGGTGTCAGGTTCTCTATGGTGGGAAGCTATTAGCTATTTTCTGCTTCTTCTTGCCCCCACCGCTCCTCATCTTGCCGAGGAGTTATGGACCAGAACTGGTCATTCCTATAGCATTCATAATCAACCATGGCCTGAGTATGACCAAAAGCTAGCTAAGGAAGAGGAAATTACACTAGTCATTCAGGTAAATGGCAAACTTCGCGATAAGGTGCTTGTACCCGCTTCCATAAGTGAAGTTGAAGCCAAGGAATTAGCGCTGGGTCGAGAGCGAGTGAAGGCTTATATTGATGGTAAGAAACTCACCAGAGTCATTTATGTCCCCAAGCGAGTGGTGAATATAGTTGTAGCATCATGAGAGGAGCACAAAGGAGCAGGGAAAAATGAAGATAGCATTTATTGGCGGTGGGGCTATGGGGGAAGCGATGGTTAAATGTCTTTTGACTAAAAGGGTGGCTGCGCCACAAGATATGGTGGTTAGTGATATCAGTCCATTGAGACGTGAATTATTGAACAAGGAATATGGAGTTAGCACTTTAGCCGATAATAGAAAAACGGTGACAAATGCCGATTTGATTATCCTGGTAGTGAAGCCTCAGAATTTGCCTCAAGTAATGGAAGAGATAAAAGGTTTAGCGCTTGAACAGTTGGTGTTATCTATAGTAGCTGGCGCCACTCTGTCCAGCTTATGCCAGGGTTTAAACCATTCTTCTGTAATTAGAGCTATGCCTAATATGCCAGCGCAAATTGGCGAAGGAATGACTATCTGGACAGCAACTGCTGAGACTAAGCAGGGGCAAAAAAAGCTAGCGCAGATTGTACTGGGGGCTCTGGGTAAAGAAATTTATGTTGCGAATGAGAAATATTTAGGTATGGCCACCGCTTTAAGCGGCAGCGGTCCGGCTTATGTTTTCCTTTTTATCGAGGCACTCGTAGATGCTGGCGTGCATATTGGTTTGCCTCGGGATATGGCCCAAGAATTGGTGATACAAACTATACTTGGCTCTACTCGTACTGTTGAGAAGACGGGCAAACATCCTGCTGATTTGAGGAACATGGTTACTTCGCCGGGGGGAACCACTACCGAGGCTCTTCTTCAGTTAGAAAAGGGGAGATTCCGCTCTCTCATTCTCGAGGCTGTGGCTGCTGCTTATAAAAAAGCTGAACGCCTTTAAGGGTTGCGTAAGATGGATTCACTTTTTGAATACCGCAGCTGTCCTAACTGTGGACGGGACGATTTCACTGTGACTTTTGATTCTAATATGGGGGAAGCCGATCTTCAAAAAGGCATAAAGACTGTATATATGCTATGGGAAGATACACATGGGAGGTACGTCAAGTGTAAGAATTGTCATCTTATATATGTTAATCCTATTGAGAAAGCGAGCAAAATCAATGGTGACTATTCTAAGATGGGAAATACCGATGCCCCCATTATTCGGGGAAGTCGTTTGCGCGCAGCCAAATCACAATTGGGATTAATTAAGAAGTACAAGAGCGGCACAACACTCTTAGATATAGGTTGTGGAGAAGGTTTCTTTCTCTTTAACGCCTCCAAGGCTGGATATACTACTAAAGGGATTGAAATATCACAAGATGCGGCAGAATATGCGGGAAGAGAATTTGGCTTGGATGTAGAAGCAAAACCCTTTGAAGAGCTGCAATTCCCAGATAACTATTTCGATGTAGTTACTCTATGGCAAGTTCTGGAGCACGTGCCATACCCCCTCATAGTTCTCAAAGAAGTTCATAGGATACTCAAGCCTGAAGGGTTGCTGGCAACATCAACCCCAGATATTGAGAGTATACTGGCGAAAATCCTCCGAAGAAAATGGTGGAATCTAAGGAGGCTCCATATAAACCAATTTACGGCGAAGACTCTTACAGATATGCTGAAGCGCGCTGGGTTCAAGAATGTATTTTCCACCAAGTATAAGGAACACATAAGTATATCCATGCTGGTTATACCGCTACTAAAACATTTGAAAATGTATGAACGAGCAGAAAGTCGATTTTATCCTAGCTCCACCTCAGGTAAAATCATGAATAAACTGACGTTAGTATATTCCTCAAGATTAGATAACTGTACAGTGATTGGTTTCAAATAGGAGATTGAGGTTGTTGCCTGTCAAATTTTCACTGCTAAAGAAGCAATGCAGGGGAGTCTCCTAAAGTATCCTGTTGTGTAAGATCTAAACAAGAGTGACGATTAATCTGTAAAAAAAGAACAGCCATATTGGCGTTTCTAAAGCAATCGCCCATTTTTGTCGATAAAAGCCTCCAAGCCCCCATCCACCTGTGTTTTTCCACAGATTAAGTGTGAATCGCCTTCTACTGAACGGATAGAGCAACATCAGCCCAGTATCTGTAGGTAGATCCATTAAGAGGTGCGTGCCAATGCAAATCAACGCAAGCAAAGCATATTTCCAGGAAAACAATGCAGCGACTGCTGCAACCCCGAATGCAAAAAAGGGAGTGTGTAGTTCAGCATCATGGAATTCTTTTTTCGCCAATCCTGTGTCAACTATTAATTGGTCCACACTTGGCAGGTGGTGAAATGCGTTTGCCAGCACCATACATTCTAGACAATCCGTATAGCTAGCAATTGACAATCCCACAGCGATATGAGCCAGCCACATTTCTAGTATCTACCTTGCATATTAAAGACGAAGCCTATGTTTATCGTTTCCCTCCACAAGATAGGCTGTTGAATTTTCCGCGAGGTTCGAACTCAGATTTGCCTTGGCTTTCCCGGAAATTCTTCACCTTCTAATTTCGTTGTGCCACCCTTCAAAGGTGTTGCACCATAAGACTAGAGCTTCACACTACATTTTTGAACGGCCTCTGGGTGGTCTTTTAATGGGCTTCTTAGCTGGCGGCTGGCGTCTCACCGGGGTGTAGCTTGCGCCACTTGTCCAACATTTGCTCCCGTGTTTCCTTGTGGTCGGGGTCAGGAATGCAACATTCCACAGGGCAAACATCAACACATTTCTGTGTCTCGAACCAGCCGACACACTCAGTGCATTTATTGGGGTCAATGATATAAATTTCTTCCCCCTCATTTATAGCCTCATTTTTGCATTCTGGTTCGCAGGCACCACAAGTAATGCACTCATCAGTAATTTTGTATGCCATCTTTCTGTTACCTCCTTAATTTTTAGCTCTTAATTTTACATTTTATCCTTACCAGTGGCAAGCTCAATAGGCGTAGAAAACTTTTCCCTTAGGGCTACAGCTACGTAGTCAGGAACCATGCCTTCAAGACAGCCTCCTAATTTAGCCACTTCCTTGATCAGGGAGGAGCTAAGAAATTGATATTGCGAGCTAGTCATCAAACAAAGTAGCTCAATATCTGGCGCCAGCTTTCTGTTCATCAGCGCCATTTCAAATTCCCGTTCGAAGTCAGAATTTGCTCTCAAACCACGGATCATGACCCTTCCCCCTACCTGGCGTATAAAATCTACTGTCAGTCCTTTGAAAGCTTTAACATGTACGTTGGACAAGCCAGTTATCGCTTCTTCCACTAACCTTACCCTTTGTTCCAGAGGAAAAAGCGGCTGTTTAGCAGGATTCTCGTAGATACCGACAATTAGCTTACCGACCAGGGCTGCTGCTCGTTCAATGATGTCCATGTGCCCGTAGGTGAGGGGGTCAAAGGTACCTGGATAAACTGCTACGTCCATAGTTAAACCTCCTTTTGGTATATGAAAATAAAAGTGTCACCGTAACGGCGTTGCTCAACAAGATGAAGTCCATCATAGTCGGAATTTAAGGGGAAACGGTTTGCGTGGCAAAGCACGATTGTAGAATTTTCCACCAGCAATTTCGACTTAGCTAGATTTACTAGTAAATTATTTGCAGAAAAATTAGAGTAGGGTGGGTCCATGAAGATAATGTCATAACTCCTGTTGAGGAAGGTAAGTGCTTTGCTCACACTACAGCAATAAATATGAGCCCGCTCCTGCTCCCCTATTTTGTTCACGTTGGTTCTGATAAGGTCACAACAATTTTTTCTGTAATCAACAAAATCGACCCATTCTGCCCCGCGGCTTAGAGCTTCGATACCCAGAGCCCCGCTGCCGGCGAATAAATCAAGAATCTGACGCCAATAGGTAGTACTGTTCTCCAAAAGAGAAAATATGGCTTGCTTTACCACACTGGTCGTGGGTCTAATGGAGTGCCTTGGCAGAGTTTTTAACCGAGTTCCCTTTACTTTGCCACCAGTGACTCGCATTTTTATTAACCTTCCATAATAATTTCGTCGTATTATAGTATATTACCATTCTATCGCTTAGTTCAAGTAAGCCAGGCTTGTTGACGGAAAGGTTGGTATGTTCTATACTTTAGGTTAAAACTGCGAATAGGATTGAAATGAGCACAGGATTTGAAAGGTTTTCTGAAGGAGCTCGTAGGGTGCTGACTCGGGCTCAAGGAGAGGCACAACGCTTGGGTCACAACTACATTGATACTGAGCACATATTATTGGGTATAGCAGGGGAGGAATCGGGGATTGCGGCCAGAGTTTTGAGTAACTTTGGTATCTCGGTGAGCAAGATACAGGCGGCTGTAGAATTTGTAATTGGAAAAGGAGAGCGTCGAGCTACCAAGGGGGAGGTTGACCTTGCTCCCCGGGCGAAAAGAGCCATCGAGTTTGCTGTGGATGAGGCACGTCGTCTTAATTCCAGCTATATAGGTGTTGAACATCTTTTGCTCGGATTACTGCGCGAAAGCGAAGGAGTAGCTTTTAGTGTTTTAGAGAGTTTTGGTATTACCTTGGAGCGAACACGCGATGAAGTCAATCGAGTTACTAAGCAGGAAACTGTGCGAACTCGTACCACAGGTCGAGCTGCCACACGCACACCGACCCTGGACCAACTTGGGACCGATTTAACTGCCTTAGCCCGGGCGGATAAACTCGACCCCATTATTGGGCGTAACAAAGAAATTGAACGGATAGTTCAAATACTGAGTCGTCGTACCAAAAATAATCCTGCGCTTATAGGTGAAGCAGGTGTAGGTAAAACAGCTATTGTTGAAGGGTTGGCACAACGCATAATAGCCGGGGAGGTTCCTGAGATATTACAAGGCAAGAGAATAATTGCATTAGATATAGGTGCCTTAGTAGCGGGAACAAAATACCGTGGTGAATTTGAGGAGAGGCTGAAGAGGGTTATTGAGGAAGAGAAAACCGCTGGTAATTGCATCTTATTTATTGATGAAATGCAGACTATTGTGGGTGCCGGAGCAGCTGAAGGTGCGGTTGATGCCTCTAACCTCCTGAAGCCTTCGTTGTCGCGTGGCGAGATTCAATGTATTGGCGCCACTACTTTGGACGACTACCGCAAATATGTGGAGAAAGACCCAGCTTTGGAAAGGCGGTTTCAACCTGTCTTGGTAGCTGAACCTACCATGGAAGAAACCCTGGAAATATTGCGGGGCATTAAACATAGATATGAAGAATTTCACCAATTGGACATAAGCGACGAAGCCTTGCAGACATCGGCTACGCTGGCTACAAGATATATAGCAGACCGCTTTTTACCCGATAAGGCTATTGATTTGGTAGATGAAGCTGGCTCTCGAGTACGCATTAAACGAGGTAGTGCCCCTATTGGATTAGCTGAGGCAAGGCGGGCCTTGGAAAGTGTACGCAAAGAAAAAGAAGCGGCTATCGCAGCTCAACAGTATGAGTATTCCGGTGAATTGCGTGATCGTGAGCTTCAGCTAACGGAAAGAATCGAGACAATGGAGAAGGAGTGGCAAGTCAAGAAGGAACAAGGCCGACCTATAGTTACCTCAGAGGATATTGCTGAGGTAGCCAGCATGTGGACGGGCATCCCTGTGATAAAGCTAACTATTGACGAAACCAGCCGCCTTTTACAGATGGAAGAGGCTCTACACCGCCGCATCATTGGCCAAGATGAGGCCATAAATACCGTGGCTAAATCGGTAAGGAGGGCTCGAGCCGGGTTAAAAGACCCGAGGCGTCCCATTGGTGTCTTCATCTTTTTGGGCCCCACCGGAGTGGGTAAAACTGAATTGGTAAGGGCCCTGTCCGAGTTCATGTTTGGTAGCGAAGATGCTTTGGTCAGGCTTGACATGTCGGAGTTTATGGAGCCTCACAATGTAGCTCGCTTGGTTGGAGCACCACCTGGTTATATTGGTTATGAGGAAGGTGGTCAATTAACCGAGGCAGTAAGGCGGAAGTCCTATTGTGTTATTCTTCTCGATGAGATTGAAAAGGCGCATTACAATGTATTCAATATCCTGCTCCAGATTTTCGATGATGGTCATTTGACCGATGCCAAAGGGCGAAGAGTTGATTTTCGTAATAGCATCATAGTCATGACCAGCAATGTTGGTGGCGAGCTTATTAAGCGTCATATGACCATTGGTTTTGCTGCTCATATCGATGGCGAACGAAAACAACAGACAGAGTATGAGAAAATGAAGGAGAATGTTCTGGGGGAGGTGAAGAAAGATCAAAGATTCCGACCCGAGTTTCTTAACCGCATTGATGCCCAAGTCGTGTTCCATGCTTTAAGCGAGGAGCATATTCGCCAGATTGTGGACCTGATGCTTAACCAGGTTGCCACTTCCCTTGAAGAGAAGAATATTACTTTGGAAGTGACTGATGGAGCCAGGGATTTTCTAGGCAAGAAAGGTTATGACCCTGATTTTGGAGCCCGCCCCTTGCGTCGCACTATCCAGAATCTGGTCGAGGATCCACTCTCCGAAGCTTTACTGCGTGGTGAATTCTTGCCTGGAGACACGGTGATTGTGGATTGTGTCGAGGAGAAAATTGTAATGAGACCCTTGGTTAAGGATGCTGTATAAATATGGCTCAAGAAATAATCGAGGCGCCACTACCGGGGAAAATAATACATGTTGAGGTAACCGTGGGGAATACAGTTGAAGAGGGTGGCGTGATTTGCACCATAGAAGCCATGAAGATGGAAAATCCTATATTAGCTCCAGTAAAAGCCTCAGTTATAGAAGTGGCAGTCTCACCAGGGCAGATAGTTAAGACTGGGGAAAAGATAGCCGTTATCGAGTATTAGGTATCTTGGCCAGCAGACTTGAAATCTCATAATCAGGGCAAATCCAAATTCAAGAATATTTTTATTTGCCAGCAATGTGGCAAGGAAAGTCCTAAGTGGTTAGGACGCTGTCCTGATTGCCAGGCATGGAATAGCTTCATAGAAACCAGGGTCACTTTATCCCGCACTCCCAGCCAGCTTTCCTCTAGAGGAAATAGACCTCAGGAACTTTCCCAAGTAGAGAAGGGTGACTTTCCTCGCTTTCACCTTGGTTTTGCTGAAGTGAATCGAGTTCTGGGAGGTGGTTTAGTTCCAGGCTCTCTGGTGCTTGTTGGTGGCGAGCCGGGGATAGGCAAGTCTACGCTTTTACTCCAGATTTCGGCGATGATGGCTGAGAATAATAAAGTTGTCGCCTATATCTCCGGTGAAGAATCTATTAATCAGGTTAAACTTAGAAGTGAGCGCCTCGGTATAGGGGGCAAAGGGATATACTTTCTCTCTGAGCCTGATTTAGCTGCCGTATTAGAATGCTTGGAAGAGCTTTCTCCCGAATTGGCGATTATCGATTCCATTCAGACTATGTATTTAGAGGATGTAGCTGGGATGCC